>JALZBG010000119.1 GCA_030947645.1 Vulcanimicrobiota bacterium
CCCCTTGGTTGACCACAATGCGAAAACCGCCGCTCGAACGTTCCCCACCCTGGCGCGCCGCAATTCGAAAAAGCTCCCCCGTCATTGCCGGCTCACTGGCCGCCACGTATGCGGAAAGATTTGGCACGTGCCGCACCGGTATGACCAACAGATGCTCGGGAGCTTGGGGGTTAGAATCCGAGATAACGATGAAGTCGTCGCTGCGATAGAGTTCATCGGCGGGAATTTCATGAGCGACGATTTTGCAGAAAATGCAACTTGCCGGCGCACTTTGAGACGTCATCTTCCTGGACCGGGCTTGAGCAACTCAAAGTTGATGATCGAGTCGGGCCGTGGAATATAACCGGCGATGGACGATCGCAATGCGACCGGTACGGTCGTGTGCACGATGGGGATCGCCGGTGCGCGGTCGTGGACCATGGCATTGGCCTGCCGGTAAATGCGCGCCCGCACACTTTCATCGATGGACGTCTGACCTTCAACCATCAACTTGTGAAAGTTCGGATCGCGCCAGAACGCATAGTTCTGCGCATTGGGCTTGTGCGCACTGTCTTGGTCCAGCAATGGATAAAAAAAGTTATCCGGATCCCCGTTGTCGCCCGTCCAGCCGATCAGGCACATGGGATGCTCGCCGTTCTGAACCTTTTGCAAGAACACGCCGAACTCCAACGGCTGCAACAGTAATTCGATCCCTACTTTTTTGAGGTCCGCCTGGATGGCTTCGGCTATTCGCTGCGGTTCGGGCATGTACGGCCGTGGCGCCGTCGGATAGTACAATTGCGTCGCGAACCCGCGCGCCATCCCCGCCGCTTTCAGGAGCGTTTTCGCCTTGAGTGGATCGTACGAGTAGGCCTTGACGCTCGGGTTTTCGCCGAGCATTCCGGGCGGTGTCCAGTTATTTGCGACTGTAGCGCCGCTAGCGTAAAACCCCTTGACGAGAGCCCGGATGTTGATCGCGTACGCCACAGCTTGCCGCACTTTGAGGTTGTCGAACGGCTTTTTGTCCATGTTCATTGCAACATACAAATTGTTATTGCTCGGCTGGTGATAGATCGTGATGCCGCGTTGGTTACTCAGCGCTGCAGCATCGTCGGGCCGCGGGTCAGTGAGAATGTCAACATCGCCTTTCTGCAGCGACAGCACGCTCGTCGCCGGGTCGGGAATATCGCGAATTACGATCCTGTTGTACGCAGGTCTTCTTCCCTCGAACCGTGGGTTTGTCTGCAATGTGATGTGGTCATCTTTGACCCATTCGGCGACTGTGTACGGTCCGCTGCCGATAGGTTTAAGCGCGTAGGCGTCGGGATCATCGCGGATGGCTGCGGGAGAACCAATTGCGAACGACGGCATGGCGACGTTGCGCAGAAACGGTCCTTGGGGACGCTTGAGCACGAATGCAACGTGGGTTGGATCCTTGACTATGACGTCGGCGATATTACCCGGAAACCCACCGAACATGTCGGCGTAATACGCATACACGCCGTTGCGGTGATAGGGGTTGCCGACAAGTCGCCAGCGATCGAAGTTGAACTTCACCGCTTGCGCGTCCAGCGCGGTACCGTCTGAGAATTTCAGTCCCGGCCTCAGGCTAAACGTCCACCGTTTTCCGTCAGGTGTCATGCGCCACGAACGAGCTATTTGTGGCTCAACGTGAAAGCTGCCGGGTTTGAAACGCACTAAATTTTCGAGAATTTCCGAGGTAATGTTGAGCGATAATCCCTCCACGGCCGTGGCCGGATCCAGCGACACCGCATCTTTTACCCGCGCTTCCACGAGCTGCGCAGCACTGCTAGCCGAGCTGCCGCTCGAGGTCGCCGACGTGGAGGAACCTGCGCTGCACGCGGTCGGCAACAAGATGAGCAATGCGCAAATGGCCCGATTCTTCAACAGCCTATTCCCCTTTTTTTTAATGCGCTCTAATCGTGAACGTCCAACTTTTGGTGCTGGCGTTGCCGGCAAGATCGGAAACGCGTACCGTTACGCGCACTTGGCCTGACGGGTAGACGACCGATGGCATATAGGTAATGAACGCAGCGCTGCGGGTGGCGCTGGATGTTACGTCGTGCCCGTTGATGATGATCTGAGCGCTCGATGGATTCACCGGCACGTCGCCCGTAAAGAAAGTCGCATAAATGCTCGGCCGCGAGTTGTTGACCACGGCACCGTCATCAGGCGCCACGTCTTGGATTCGTGGCGGCGAGCTGGAAGCAGAGAGTTGTACCGCAGAAACCGCACGCGGCGCCGGCGAGCCGCCCAGATCTAGGTGCCCAAAGATCGACACGGCGCTGAAGTTCGCCCCCTGTGGGATTTTATACGTTGCCTTGTAGACACCGGCACTCTGCTCCCGCATCGGCAAATCAATAAAATAGGTGCCTATATCGTAGGTAGCGCGGCCCCCGGGGCTTCCGGTCATGGTGATGGTGACCGTTTCCCCAGCGCGCAGGGGCCGGGCGGGCGAAAAGTCGATCGAGGCGATGGCGACGCCCCCTTGCGGAGGCCGGCTGGGCGGTAGCTTGCGATAAGCGATAATCTGGCGTGTTTCCGTCGTGTTGACGTTGTAACGCACGGTAACGCTGTCGCCGACTCTTAAATCTCCTATTGTAACGGGATCGCCATTGAGTGAAATACTAGTGGCCGACGTCGGCGAGATGACGTGACCATCGCCCAGCACGACGTAATTCCCCGCGCTCGCGGCGATGGTACCCGAGCGCGATGCATACGCCGTAATCACTCGCGCCACCGATCCGTCCTTGTTGATAAAGACGTCTACGTGATCGCCGACGTGAATGTTTTCGAGGGCTCCCGGTTCCACGGTGTTTGCAACGACATCCTTGATCGTAACGCGAGCCGAAGAGTTTATCGAAATAGTACGAACGGATGTTCCGGAAGTAACAGTTACCGATGGAGGCGACGAATCCAAATCCACCGCGGTCACCGTTCCGGAGGTTTGTGTTTGGGCTCCGAAGCGCGAAACGCCGGTGCTGGTTTTGCCGATGAACTCAGAGCTGATCTCCACCTTTCTGCCCCGAGGTTCGTACGTCGCTTCGGCGCCAAGGGCCGCGGTAATAAAACGCAGCGGGACGAACAGCGTGTTTTGTATTTCAATCGGCGGCGGATCAAGCGCGAGTGGCACATCGCCGACGCTGGCTTGCGCGCTTCCCAGTTTCAAAGAAATCGTCTTGTCCGCTACGTGCGTAATTACGGTTGAACCTTGCAGAACAAAATCCAATCCCAGGGCGTCCAAGATCCGGCGTAACGGAACATAGACGCGTCCGTTTTGTGAACGCGGTGCAGGGTTTGAGGCAATGGGCGTTCCGTTTATCAAAATTTGAATCGGAGGGGGCGCATCGTTGGCTTTTGGGTTACGTTTCTTGCTCAGCACCGGGTTTTGCAGAGCGATGATCAGGAATACAACACATAAAAGTGCACGAATCATCAAAGCGAACGTCCCTCCAGCACTTCACGATATGCCGCAGCCGTGGCCAGGGCGCATCGCTCCCACGTCAACGACTCGGCGATGCGCCGGCCTTCATTGACGAGCGCAGCGCGGAGCCCCTCGTCCATGAGCACTCTTTTCATCAGCGCGGTAAGCTGCCGCGGGTCGTCCGGAGAAAAACATAGCGCGGCATCGGCCAGTACCGCTGGACATGCGGCCCGGCTTGCGATAACGCAACTCCCCACGGCCATTGACTCCAGAATCGGTAAACCGAAGCCCTCGCATAGCGACGGCTGAACCAGCGCTACTGCGCCCTTATACAGTGAGGCCAGCCTCCCAGCACTCACCGCTCCAAGAAATCGAAGACCGTGACCGTCGCGCCCGTCTACCGTCGAAATTGCCAGGTCGTTGTCACCCGTAATGTACAAGTCCGCGTTCAATTCAGTCGCCAGCGCTCGCCATGCCGTCAGCAGAGTCCCCAAGTTCTTGTGAGCCAGATGATTCCCGACGTACAAGAAATAGGGTCGCTCGGCGACATACCTGACATGTTCTCGTAGATACATGTCGGAAACGCCCAGCGCTATGACGCGTACGCGCCGCGGGTCTACACCCAAAAAGCGTTCCAGGTCGCCCACCGTGCGCTCATCGTCAGTGATGACGCGCGCCGCCCGGCGCGCTACGTAGCGAACGACGCTACGGTAGTACGGGGCCACTTTGGATCTAAAAAACGCCGGAAAGCGCAAATGGATCAAGTCGTGGATAGTAACCAAATAGGGGCGTTGTGCAAAGAAGGGTGCGTACACCGACATGAAATGCGTTAGGTCGGGGTGCGCGGCCCGTATGCGCCCTGGCAAGCGGATTTGCTCCTCGACCCCAAAATTGGTACTTCGCTGCAGGGGAACAAAACGTAAATCCGGAGCGACGGCCGGTAACCGTGTGGAGAGCTCGCGCGTATATGTTTTCATTCCAACCGACATTTGCCGCGTTTGGCTAGTATCCAGTACAACCACGCGCTGTCCGTTAGGCGTGATAACGAATCTTCCGAGCCACGACGACCGGGTACATCGCTGACCAAAACGCAACGTAGACGCCGCGCCAACCATCGCGCAAACCGCCTCGAAACAAGACGGCATGCGAGAATCGCATAGCGGCGGCCAGCGCAGTCGAGCTGAGGCGTCCGGTTTTCGGGTGACGCGATTGCGCTTCCAACGATGTATAGGCGTCGAATTTCGAGCGGTATGATGCAACGGTGGGATACGAATAGTGCAGCAACAGTCCGGGAAGCTCGCGAACCGGCCCCGTTGTTGCCCATCGTTCGTGGATTTGCACGTCCGCGCCACCCGTCACCGGATGACTAAGCAGAGTAACCCGCTGGGTCACGAAGAGACGCAAAAATTTCTCGGCGGCCCATTGGCGTAAGATCTTGCCGCAGAAAAAGGTTCCGCGTTTCACGATGAACCCCGCCACCTCACCTGCTTCGGCCTCGCGAATGGACTCGCGCAATCGCTCGTCCAGCGCTTCATCCGCGTCCAGCATCAGGGTCCACGCCGTTCGTACTTGCCCGAGCGCAAATAACCGGGCGTCCAAGAAACCTTTCCAATCGCGTTCCACAATGGTGGCGCCGTGCTCGCGTGCGATGGCTGCCGTTCGATCGGTCGAGCGGGCGTCCACTACCAACGTGGAGCATCCGGCCGGAAGACTTTCCAATGCCCGGCCAATGTTGAGCTCCTCGTTCTTGGTAAGAACGACGACGGTAATATCTGCGGTATTCAGATTGAAAGCGGGGAGGCTAGCTCGCGGCCATGCGAAGATCGCTCGGCACGAAGAGTTGCGCCCACGAAATCACGATACAGCGGAGCCGCCCGGTTGGGACGCGACTTGAATTCTGGATGAGCCTGCGTTGCAACGAACCAGGGATGCATGTCCGTCCTCAATTCGATGATTTCGACCAGCGTGGCTTTGTCCACAATGTGATGGCCCGTAAAGCGCATACCGTGTTCTTCGAACAGCGGAGCATAGCGATTGTTGAATTCGTACCTGTGCCGGTGGCGTTCACTGATGTTTATTTCACCATAGGCTTCAGCCGCTAAGCTACCCTGTTGGAGAGTGCAGGCGTATGCACCCAAACGCATCGTTCCACCCATTGCCACCAAATTGCGCTGCTCCGGTAAAAAATCGATCACCGGGTCCCTTGTGGTTTCGTCTACCTCGCTCGTCATGGCGTCGGGCAATCCGCAGACGTTACGAGCAAACTCCACGCAGGCGAGTTGCATGCCATAGCATATTCCAAGAAATGGCACGCGGTGTTCGCGGGCGTAAGCAATAGCACCCAGTTTCCCCTTCACACCGCGCGCACCGAACCCAGGGGCTACCAATACGCCGTCCGCGTCTCGCAGCAGGCCCACACCCTCGTTCTCGATCTTCTCTGAATCGATGCGTTGAATGTCGATTTTCGCGTTGTGGAAAATGCCGCTGTGATGTAACGCTTCTGTAATTGAAATGTATGCATCTTTGAGTTCGACGTATTTGCCGATCACCGCAATCGTAACGTGACGCTTGGGTTCCATGATCCGGTCCACAATCGACTGCCACTGCTCGAGCTGCGGCCGGCGCTCGGGCAGGCGTAACTTAGCAATTGCCGCTCGAGCCAGTCCTTCGGCTTCCAAATTGAGTGGTACTTGATAGATAGTACCGGCATCGGCGTTTTGCACGAC
>JALZBG010000120.1 GCA_030947645.1 Vulcanimicrobiota bacterium
GGCTTGCATGCCGCTGTTCAGCAGCGTCATGAAGGCCGGGCGACCATAATCGTTACGGTCTCTCTGGGTAACGCCGATCAGCAAGAGGCACGCCGCTATACAAAAGGCTTTTCTCAACGCCCCACTTCCAATCGGCTGGCCAGCATTGCAGGTAATGCGGCGGAACGAATTTTTTCTTGAACGGCAGGTATCTCGTATTCATACCGCTTGAACGAAATTGTCCGGTCCTCAGAATCGTACAGCGCAAAAGCTGCCTGTGGGTTGAGATCCCGGGGCTGGCCGATACTCCCGCAATTGACCAGATAGCGGCAATTATCGCGCATCTTTAATTCGCCGCCTCGCTGCATGTGTTCGTGCGAGATGGTGCCTTCGGGATCCAACGCGTAGTATTCCGCGATGTGCGTGTGTCCGACAAAGATAAGGGGAGCATCGGTAGAAGAGAATGCCCGAGCTGCACCGGCTTTGTCTAGAATGTACTCGAAATAGTTCACCGGCGCGCCATGCACCATCAAATACTCCGGAACCCGTACCTCGTAACTGAGCCCGTTGAGCCACTGCCGGTTCTCTTCAGTGATAACCGTTTGCGTCCACTCCATCGCTTTGCGCGCAGCCGGATTGAAATATTCGATGCCGAAACCGTCGATCACCGCAACGTCGTGATTGCCCAGGACCGTCGCGGTGGCGCGCTCCCGAATCATCTGCACGCATTCATTCGGATTCGGCCCGTACCCCACGATATCGCCCAAGCACAAAAGGTTGTTCTCGGGCGCCAGCATTTCAAACACTGCCGTGAGCGATTCGAGATTGCTGTGAACATCAGACACGATGGCGGACTTCATGCTGACACCACTTGCCCGAGCAATGCTCGAAAATGCTGCGCAAAAGCCATGCGCTGTGCGGTCGTCCCCACGGTTACGCGCACGTAGCTGTCGAGCGGCGGGGCGGTCGGCTTGCGAATAAAAACACCGCGCGAAAGCAAGTTATTCACCATGCTGGTGGCCCGCTGCGCCGAACCGAGGCCGATGCACACAAAGTTGGTTGCGGACGGTTGGTAGGCAAGGCCCAACGAACGCGCTAACTCCATATAATCTTCGCGCCCTTGCGCTACTTGCCGGATTACGTCCTGAACGAACTTCTGGTCCGACAGAGCCGCTAACGCGCCGATCTGGGCGTTGCGATTAACGCCGTAATGCAGGCGAATTTTCTGAAAGGTACCCACAATACGAGGGGTTGTAATGGCGTAGCCGATTCGGGCGCCGGCCATTCCGTAGGCTTTGGAGAACGTTCGCATGCGTATCAAACGCCCATCCACGACGTTTTGCATCACATCCTGGGGCGCAGCGAACTCCGCGTACGCTTCGTCCAGCAGCAGAACGGTGCTGGAGGGGATGGCCCGCAGCAACCCTTCAACGTCGCTGCGCGAACTGACACTGCCGCTGGGATTGTCGGGACTGGCGACATACACAATAGCCGGACGGATGCGGCGCGCCGCCGCCGCCAGGGTCTCAACGTCGATTTTACCGTCATTCGTGTACTCCACATACTCGAGCGCGCCCCCATACCCGATGACATGGAAGTTAAAAGTCGGATATGAACCTCGCGTCGTCAGCGCAACGCTCCCTGGAGACACGAAAGCGCGCACCGCCAGGCCCATAAGGTCATCGATTCCCGAAGCTACCGCAACGTTCGCCACACTACACTCGTGACGTTGCGCGAGTGCTTCACGCAGATCGATGGATTCCGGATCGCCGTACCAGCTGAGGTGCGGCAATTCTCGTTGCATCGCTGCCAGCGCGTTCGGTGAAATGCCGAAGGCGCTTTCATTTGCTCCCAAACGCAAAAGCTGGCGATGTCCGCCGGCACGGGCAAGTTCTTCAGGTCCAACAAACGGAGTAGTCGGCGGAATCGCTTCGATGGCCGCAGCCGGCCGAGGTATTCTCACGGGGCGACGGTCAAGCGGTCCACTACGGTGCGCACGTCGTTGACTTTGTGGGCCGTTTCCAACATGGCAGTTTTCAGTGCCTGCGAATGCACGGTCCCGCTCAGCGTTACGATACCATTGCGGCTGGCGGTCCTCACCGAAAAAATGTTCACGCCGGTTTGCGCTGCGAGCGCGGTGGCAACGCGCGCCGACAGCGCGGCGTCGCGCGCGGTTTCTCGCGTACTTGGCATCCTTGGATTGATCGACACGCGATCGATGACTCCGGCGACCCCACTTACGGACCGGGCTGCATCTTCGTAAGCACCGCGTTGTTTTTCGCTGCGAGCTTGCCCAGCCAGCGTCACGCGCCCGTCGCTGACGCTGACGCGAATCACTTGTGCGGAGTCTATATCGATAGCAAACAGTTTTGCCTTCACCGCGGCCGCGAGCAGCCCATCTTTAACGTTGCGCGGCGCGGAACTGGCCAGCGACTGCCCGGAGTTATGCACCGCAGTGCAGCTGGTTAACGCCCAAATCAGCGATAGGCGAAGAAAAAAATCCCGATATTTCACCACCGACCTCCGGTCGAAAACGGCGTAACGTACACCAGCTCTCCTATCTCAGTTGTACCGTGGTTTTCTCCCAAGGTCACAAAGCCGCCGGCGCGCGCTAACAAACTGGCAAATGCCGAGCGAATAAGCAAGGGCCGCGCCATGTATTGAAAACCTTGGCTTCGAACGGCAACCGGCGCAAACCACGTCCAGCCGGAGCGGCCGGAAAAAACTTCTTCCGCCGTGGCGGCGATTACCCGCGGGCGCGAAGCGTTCCCCGTCATCGCGTCGATCAAAGGGCGCAGTACGGCTTCCAAGATGATCAGTGCCGACGCGGGATTTCCCGGGAGTCCAAACACCGGCTTCTCGCCGATCGCCGCTAACACCGTAGGTTTGCCGGGCTTGACTCGCAAGCCGTGAACAATAACACCGGGCGCGCCTAGCTCAGTAATGACGCGCGGGGTAAGGTCTTTCTCACCAACGGACGAGCCGCCCGTCAGTATCACACCATCGCAATCCTCTACCGCACTGCGCAGCGTGTTGCGGACTTCTTGCGCCCGGTCCGCAACAGTCGGAAAATGACGGACATCAACTCCCATCCCCTGCAGTGCGACGCCGATCGCATAGCGGTTGGAATCGCGAATCTCGCCGGGGAGGGCCTTTTTTGAGGGTTCGATCAGCTCATCGCCGCATGACAGTATCCCGAAAACCGGGCGGCGATACACCGGTACTTGTGTCACACCAAGCGTTGCCATCACGCCGATCTCCGCGGCACCAAGCACCTGGCCGCGGCAGAGAACTTTCTCGCCGGTTTTCATATCCGACGCGATGGGTGTGAGACATTCGCCTGGGTTGACGGCGCGAATAATCTCAATGCGATGACCGGAGGGCAGGACATCTTCGATCGGGATGACCGCATCAGCACCAGGTGGCAGGGCGCCACCAGTCGGAATGCGCATGGCGCCCCCGGGGGGAACCTCTTGCGCCGCGAGCCGCCCCATTGCAACCTCACCCGTGATCAAAAAGGTGCCGGGTGCCTCGCTCGAGCGGATTGCGAACCCATCCATAGCGGAGCGCGAGACCGAGGGATAATCGCAATCCGCCAGCACGTCTCGTGCAAGAAATCGTCCGGATGCGTTCTCGAGTGTCACGCGCTGCACTCCGAGCGGAGCCAGTGGCGCCCGCGCGAAAAAGGCAGTGCGAGCTTGTTGCGGAGCAAGCAACTGCTCAACCAGAAAACCTTGCGTGGGTAGGAGAGCGTTTGAAGCTCGCATAAAGCGGCGTTCGTCTTCAGCTCATGTTAAACATTGCAGAACTACGTCGCGATCCCCAACGCTTCCGGCGTTCGGCGCTACGGCGCGGCACTTCCGACGAGTTTATCGAGCAAGTTTTGGAGCTTGATCGTGACTATCGCGCGACGCTTGCGCGGGCGCAAGCACTTAAGGCGCAAAAAAATTTGTTGACCGGCTCGATTGGGCGGGCGGCGGATAAAGCTGCACAAGCCGCCTTTTTGAAGACGGAAATTGCAGCTCTCGATGAACAAATCAGCAAAGCGACTTCGCGCGCACCGCAGCTCGAGGAACGAGTCAAAGAATTGCTTGCCGACGTTCCTAACCTCCTCGACGACTCAGTCCCCGACGGAAGCGATGAGTCCGGCAACGTCGTCATACGGGCGTCACGAGCACCCCAGGGGTTTGCCTTCCAGCCAAGGCCGCATTGGGAAATTGGAGAGGCGCTCGGCATCCTGGATTTCGAGCGCGCTGCAGTCCTGTCGGGAAGCCGTTTTAGCGTGTTGCTCGGGGAAGGTGCGCGGCTTTCTCGGGCGATCGTTTCCTACTTCCTCGACTGCGCCGAGCGCGCCGGATACCAGGAAGTTGTCCCGCCGTTTTTGGTTTCACGTTCGACGATGTGGTCCACCGGGCAATTAACAAAATTTTCAGACGCGATGTTCATGGACCAGGATGCAGATCTGTTCATGATCCCAACCTCCGAGGTGCCGCTGGCGGCGTTGCATCGCGACGAAATCCTCGATGCGGCCGATTTGCCGCTGCTCTACAGTGCCTATTCGCCGTGTTTTCGCAAGGAAGCCGGCGCTGCGGGCAAGGACACGCGGGGCCTGATGCGCCAACATCAATTTGAAAAAGTCGAATTGGTTTGGCTAAGCGCCCCGGAAGCATCCTTTGATGCACTCGAACGTCTCACCGCAGACGCCGAGAGACTGCTTGAGGAACTGAAACTTCCCTACCGGGTAGTCGCTTTATGCGCGGGCGACGTTGGCTTCAACGCCGCGAAAACCTACGATCTCGAAGTGTGGTTACCCAGTCAAAACATGTTCCGTGAAATCAGTTCATGCTCGAATTGCACGGACTTTCAAACGCGCCGCGCCAACATTCGACTTCGCCGAACCGCCCAATCAAAACCCGAACTCGTGCACACGCTCAACGGATCGGGGCTAGCCGTCGGACGAACGCTGGTTGCCATTTTGGAGAATTATCAGCAAGAAGACGGCAGCGTGAAGATTCCCGATGTGCTGCAGTCATATATGCGCACCGACCTCCTGCGCTGTTCACGCCCGCAAAAGGTATTCAGCCACCGCAGCGATGTGTGAAGACTGCGGCGGCAATTGGGAACCGGCGATGCGGCGGCTTTCAACGGTAACTCGGGTGCGCTCAGGGTCAATCGCCTTGAGCAAGAAACAAATTCGCTCAGAAAACATGAGGCCGGCGCTCGACTCGATATAACCGCCCGAGCGATCATCTTCCCGGACAACGGCCCCCAGGAGTTCAACCACCGCTCTCTTGCATCGCTCGAACGTGACGTCGTATGCAATGGGAAGCTCGAGCGTGCGCGACGGACGTACCGCAATACTCGCGCGCCGTTGACTGGGACGAAGCCACGCTAAGAGGAACTTAACCATTTGTATTTGTCATAGTGAGAACGTTAGAGCGTCATAAGGGTGACAGCCAGATGGTTCCGGAAGGCTGCCAGCCCCAAATCAGTGGTCTGTGAGCTATGCCATTGTGCGCGGTGCGATGTCCACGCGCAGATTACGGTGAAACGAGGGCTGCCCACGAATGAGAAGCATGTCGTTGGGACTTGATGACCGCAAGGGAAACGCGGCGTATGATGCATTCGCTGATGGTGCTCTTCCGGCCGTCCTGCAAAAATGTCACGGCTTGTAAGTCGGTGCGTTGTCCAGATTTGAGCGAAAGCGCGAGGACGCCGCTATATTCTTGCGCTGACGCCGTCGGTTGGGATCCGTCCGTGGTAAACCGGATGATTGCGCCCTGCAACGGCGCGCTCAGTTCCACCGTCACTTTCTCGGCATCGGTTCGCGCATCGACCGATTGCACGTTGCCCTGCACGGAGGCAAAGTTCATAGTGCCGCCGGAAACCGTAAATGATGGATTGGGAACTCGAAACGGATAGTGCTCCGCCTGCAGCCAGGCAAACTGACGCGGCAATCGCGCGAGGAATGAGTCCCAGTTTTTCCCTTCCCGCGGGACCCAAACAATCTCAGCCAGTGCCAACTCGCGTGGCAGAGCCATGTAGAAAAGGTACTCCGGCGTATCGATGTATTCCGTCCAAAGATTGGCCTGAGCACCCAAAATGTGCGCCGCTTCGGCGACCGTCACGGCGTCGGGGGTCGGGTCATAGTCGTAG
>JALZBG010000032.1 GCA_030947645.1 Vulcanimicrobiota bacterium
GGGAGCCGTCGTGTTGATGGCTGCGGTTGCCATAGGCAGTCACATGGCCGACCGCGTGTTGGTGCAAGTGACGGAACGCGGCAACAGCGGAGTTCCGAGCACCATCGTCACCCCGAGCCCCGACGCGACGGCGGGCGGCCCGATGGGACCAAACTGGAAGAAGAGCCGAATAATGGCCGCGGCGACTGATCCGGCGTTTCCTGACCCCCGCGTTCCGCCGGCGCCCTTACCGACGAGGCCCACGCCCACTCCCGTACCCACCAGTGGCCCGCGCACGCCGCCTCCACCGCCGGAATCCACGTCCTCCCCCACAGTTCGCAAGACACCGGTTGCTAATCCAACGTTTACCGTAGCGCCGCGCCCCACACCGTCGGGAACGCCACCCGCGGGGCCCAACGGTCTCCCGCCTGCAGGTCCCCAGAGCCCCGAAACGCCGGTGCCCGGGCCAACCGGAAGCGCCATCCCTCCCTAGCAGCTTAAAACAAGCGTCCCCAATGTCCCCCTTTTGTGTCCCTGTTAAAATGGAGACAAAGGCGACCATTGGGAGGAACTATGAAACAGATCGGGACGGAAACGGTCAAGCGTGGGCTAGCCCAAATGCTCAAGGGCGGGGTGATCATGGACGTGGTGACGCCCGAGCACGCGCTGGTTGCGCAGGAAGCGGGAGCGGTGGCGGTGATGGCATTGGAAAGGATTCCCGCCGACATTCGCGCGGCAGGCGGCGTTGCGCGCATGAGCGATTTGGACTTGGTGCAACGCATCATGGACGCGGTTACGATTCCGGTCATGGCAAAAGTCCGGATCGGGCATTTTGCTGAAGCGCAAGCTTTGCAAGAGTTGGGGATCGATTTCATCGACGAGTCTGAGGTCTTGACGCCGGCCGACGATAAGTATCATTGTGACAAGCTGAACTACAAAGTCCCATTTGTGTGCGGTGCTCGTGACTTGAGCGAGGCTCTGCGCCGGATCGCCGAGGGCGCCGCAATGATTCGCAGTAAGGGCGAGGCGGGCAGCGGAAATATCGTCGAGGCAGTTCGGCACATGCGCGCCATTAAAGACGGGATCGCTGAACTCTCGGTAATGCCCAAAGAGGAATTAGTCGCGCGCGCACGTGACCTTGGCGCGCCGCTTGAACTGGTGCAAGAAGTGGCGGCGACAAAAAAATTGCCGGTTGTCCTGTTCTGCGCGGGGGGAGTTTCGACACCGGCAGACGCGGCGCTTATGATGCAGCTTGGGGCCGAAGGTATTTTCGTGGGAAGCGGTATTTTTAAATCATCAAATCCGGCAGCGTTTGCGAAAGCTATCGTCGACGCGACGACGCATTATGAAGACCCCGCAGCAATCGTGGCGGCTTCGAGGTCGCTGGCGGGAACCGCCATGGCCGGAATAGATCTGCGAACGCTTTCGGATTCGGAGCTTCTCGCAACGCGCGGAAATTAGCGCTGCGGATGCCTTTACTGCCGAACGTTGGGGTGCTCGCCTTACAAGGAGATGTCAACGAACACTTGGCGGCCCTCGAACAAAGCGGCGCGCGAGCCTTCCCAGTCAAGACGCCCTCCGAGCTGGAGCGCGTAGACGGGCTGGTAATTCCCGGCGGGGAGTCGACTACGGTCATGAAACTCTTGGAGCGTGTCGGCCTGGCGCAATCGATTAGGAGTCGATCGCGAGATGGAATGCCGGTATGGGGGACCTGTATGGGAATGATCGTCACGGCGCGCGATGTGTGCGCATTGCCGCAGCCCACGCTTGATTTGATTGACATTTCAGTCCGCAGGAATGCATTTGGTCGCCAGATAGCTTCGTCCGAAGTAACCCTGCCGATTCCTGCGCTCGGGGAAACCCCCTTCCCGGGGATTTTCATTCGCGCTCCCTGGGTCGAACGCGCCGGACGCCAGGTGCGCGTGCTTGCATCGCTCGATGGGCACGGGGTTCTCGTACGGCAAAACAACGTCTTGGGTTCGGCATTTCATCCCGAACTTACGTCCGACCGGCGTCTACACGAGTACTTCATCGCCATGGTAATGGAAAAAGCTTCGATAGGTACCGCGGCCGCGCACGCGTAAATTCACTAGACAATGAGTTCGGACGCCCCGCCGATGGGAGACTCGTCTAATCCCGCAGCCGGATTTCAAGGCCAAATACCGGCCGTTGAGCCATTGCTCATGGAAGTCATAGCGACGCTCTCGCTCGCGGCCCACGCCTATCTTTCCGATCCGCAAGAGGAAAGACCGGCAGACATCGCGTCGGCCGAGATAGCAATCGATGTGGCCAGCGCCAGCTTCGAGCGCGTTAAGGAAAGGTTGCAACCCCAAGAACGGTTAGCAGTTACACAGATGCTGACCGAAACGCGAATGGCTTGCGTGCGGAGGCGAGGATTATGATTCTCGCCTTTGTCTTAATTTCCGGCGCGGCGGAAGGTGCCGCGCCGTTGCTTTATGTGGGCTTGTTCCCAGCCCGGGACATTCGATATGAGTGAAGTGTTGGTATTAAACTTCACGTATGAAGCGCTGAATATCACCAATTTCCAGCGCGCCGTGAAACTCATATTTTCAGGTAAAGCCGAAATCGTTCACGGGCATGATCGCATTCTGGCATCACCTACTTTTGAGATGCGCATGCCTTCCATAATTCGCATGCTGTACTATATTAAGCGTCCAATGCAGAAAGTTGCTTTGACGAAAAGAAACATTCTCTTGCGTGACGATTACACGTGTCAGTATTGTGATTCGAAGGGCGAGCGAATGATGACGGTCGACCATGTCGTTCCCCGCAGCAAGGGTGGCCCTTCGACGTGGGAAAATTTGGTGTGCGCGTGTATGCGGTGCAATAATCGCAAGAATAACCGTTTGCCGGAACATGCCAATATGAATCTGAAGCGAAAACCGAAAACGCCAAAATACATTCCATGGATTCGAGTAAAGCGCAACACTTTGCCGGGTGAATGGCATAAATTCCTGTTCTTATATAATGTCTCAATCGATGAACGAGTCGAAGCGTAGCCGCTTCTAAGAACTTTTTTGGATCAATCCCGGACCCCCTACTTTCAAGCACTGCTGGATTATGTCGACGCGGGGGTAATCCCGTTTCACACGCCGGGGCATCAGCAGGGCAACGGCATGGAGCGCGGGTTCCGTGAATTCATCGGCGACAATTTTGCATCCATTGACCTGACGCCCATGCCGGGTCTAGACGACTTATTGCAGCCGGTCGACTCGCTTTTGGAAGCGCTTCAACTGGCGGCGCAGGCATACGGCGCTGACCGCTCCTACTTCTTAATAAACGGTTCCACGAGCGGAAACCAGTGCATGATGATGACTGCCGCTAATCCCGGTGATGCGGTAGCAGTACCCCGCAATTCCCATAAGAGCCTACTCGGCGCCCTGATAATGAGCGGCGTTCGACCGATTTACATGCAGCCGGCAGTGGACGAGGATCTGCACATGGACAACGTCGTCACGCCGGAAACGGTACGGCGCACGCTCTGCGATCACCCGGATGTAAAAGCAGTATACGTCGTTAGCCCAACGTATTACGGCGTAGCGGCCGACCTCGAGTCCATTACCAAGATCGTCCACTTTCACGACAAGGTGCTCATGGTCGACGAAGCTTGGGGACCACACTTTCACTTTCATCCGGCACTACCGGTTTCGGCAACAGCCGCGGGCGTCGACCTTTGCATCAACTCTACCCACAAGATGCTCTCAAGCTTCTCTCAGACGGCGATGTTGCATCAAAAGGGCGATCGGGTCAGAGTGGACCGCTTGGAAGCCGTGCTGAAGCTTTTTTTGTCCACGTCGCCTAATCTCGCTCTCGTCGCATCGTTGGATGTGGCGCGCAAACAAATGGCGACCGAGGGAGCTGCATTGCTGTCGCGCACGATCGAATTGGCGAACGAGACGCGGCGCAAACTCAATACCATCGAAGGCGTTTATTGTTTCGGTGAAGAGCGGGTGGGCCAACACGGAGTATTCGATTTTGACCCGACAAAGGTTACCATTACGGTAAAAGACCTTGGTTACACGGGGTATGAAGCCGCTGAGATTTTGCGCAGACGCTACAATGTGCAAGTTGAGCTGGCGGACCTTTTCAACTGCGTTGCGCTTTTCACGATCGGCACTACTGCAGCGGCGGCGGACCGTCTTGTTTTTGGGGTAAGCGAGCTAGCTCGGGAAGATCGTCCCGTGGACATCTTTTCACCGTCTGGTATATTGCAACGTCGATTGAAAACAGGCACGTATCGACTGCCGAAAATGCCCGTGTTGCGCATGCTTCCGCGCGAGGCGTTTCTTGCGGATACGGAAAGCGTACGGTTCAAAACTAGTGCGGGACGAATCTGCGCCGAGGTTATCACGCCGTATCCACCCGGAATTCCCGTTATTTCACCCGGCGAAGAAATTAGTAGAGAAATCATCGACTATCTGGACTTGGAAATTCGCGCCGGCGTACGCATGCAAGGGCCGTTCGACAGGCAGCTCAAGACGATAAGGGTTGTAAAACTTTGACAGGACCGCGAGCGAGCTTTCAATAAGGAGGTAAAAACGCTTCGCTCCTTGAGGATCGGTATTGGCCGTCAACGCCGACTCTGTTTCACCTAACTCGGAATTCAGGCAGCTCCTCGATATCTTCCCTCTTCCGATCAGGCAGTCGCTGGTTCGTTTACCAAACAGCGAAGAGATCATTGAGGTAGTTTTGGATTTGGGACGCGCCCCAGAAGCGCGCTTTGAAAACGACTTTGTTTATTTAGCCGAGACGGCAGTTACGCATGAGGATATAGCGCACGTCAGTTCGCGCCTTTCTCCCTTCGGAGCGGACAATCGCGCCGGCATCGAGCAAACGCTGCATCGTATTTCTGCCATTCGCAATCGGGCCGGAAAGATTATTGGGTTAACGTGCCGGGTGGGTCGCGCAGTCTTCGGTACTATCGATATCATTCTCGACGTAATTCGCAGCGGAAAATCGATTTGTTTGCTGGGCCGGCCGGGTGTTGGAAAAACAACGATGTTGCGTGAGTGCGCGCGGGTGTTGAGCGAAGATCGCAAGCGCGTTGTCATCGTCGACACTTCAAACGAAATTGCCGGTGACGGCGACGTGCCTCATCCGGGCATCGGCCCGGCGCGCCGTATGCAGGTCGCCGACCCCACGCTGCAGCATGCGGTGATGATCGAAGCCGTAGAAAATCACATGCCGCAGGTGATCGTCATAGATGAAATCGGCACCGAAGCGGAGACTTTGGCGGCGCGAACGATCGCCGAACGCGGGGTTGCGCTCATCGGGACGGCACATGGGCAGACGCTCGAGAACCTTTTAATGAATCCGACTCTTTCCGATCTCGTTGGGGGAATCAGTGCCGTGACTCTTTCAGATGAGGAAGCCCGCCGGCGCGGCACGCGTAAAACCGTCTTGGAGCGCAAAGCACCGCCGACTTTCGATGGCCTGATTGAAATCATCGATCGTGACCGCTTGGCGCTTCATCAAAACGTCGCGGATGTGGTGGACGCTTTGTTACGCGGGTACTCGCCTCAACCAGAGGTTCGTCAACGAATGCCCGGGGGCAGCGTGACCGTAGTTCAAGAAGCGAATCCAGAGTCAATGCCTCACCTACTGCCTTCGTTTGGACTGGATGATACGCGCGAAGCCGAAGGCCGCGATACCGCGATGTCGATCTTTCCGTATGGCGTCTCGCGCAACAAAATCGAGCGAGCCATCCATAATTTGCGCGTTAATGCCGCCATCGCCCGTAACTGGGACGAAGCCGACGTTGTATTGACGCTCAAGACACTGGAACGCAAGGAATCCGCCAAACTAAAGCAGATTGCCGCTGAGAATGTCCCTATTTACTCGATTAAGACAAATACGACGACGCAGATTCAAATCTGCCTTAAAGACGTTTTCAATTTGCCGTCCATCGATAACGAAGCAATTGCGTTGCGCGAAGCGGAAGAAGCCGTCTATCAAGTTTTGCTCGACAGCAAAGCGATCGAACTTTCCCCGCAAACCTCGTACGTTCGCCGCATACAGCATCAATTGGCCGAAAAATACCGGCTGCAGTCGCGCAGCACCGGTCTCGAGCCAAACCGTAGGGTTCGTATTTTTCGTCACGCCGATGTTTAGGAGTCCGACAAGCTCTAAAGATGTTCATTACCTTTGAGGGAATAGAAGGCTGCGGTAAATCCAGTGTTCTCCGCGCGGTTGCGCACAGGCTCTCGGAGTCCAAGCGCCAAACCGTTACGACCCGTGAACCGGGGGGCAGCGCTCTGGGCGAACTCGTTCGCGAAATGTTCCTCAACCGGTCGGTGAGCGTCGAACCTCTCGCCGAGGCGTTCCTAGCCAATGCGTCGCGCGCCCAACTCGTGGAAACGGTGATTCGGCCGGCGCTCGCCGAACGCGCGATCGTGCTGTGTGATCGCTACACTGATTCCACGATAGCCTATCAAGGTTATGGCCGCGGCCTGGATCCTGAGATGCTAGTGGAGATGTGCACTATCGCGACCGGTGGACTGACGCCGGATTTCACGCTATTGCTCGACGTCCCGGTCGAGGTTTCTCACCGCCGAGTGCAGATGCGCTTTGATAAAACCGGCGGTGAAATTGACCGAATGGAAGGCGAAAGTGCCGTTTTTCATGCTCGCGTTCGTGCGGGTTACCTGAAGCTCGCGGAGCGTTTTCCGAGATTTATCCTGCTGAATGGATGCGAGCCGCCTGAAAACCTGTTCGAGCGGGCGATGCATGAGGTCACCCTTCGAACGCCCATCGCATGAGCGACCCGCGTTTCGAGCTGGTTGGCGCAAAGGGGCCGAAGCAATATTTTTCGCGCTTACCACCGGGCCGGTTATCGCACGGTTACCTTTTCACCGGTATCGAAGGAATCGGGAAGAAGACCTTCGCGCGGCGGCTGGCCCAATCGTTGTTGTGCGACACTGCGAAGGCGTCGCTCTTGGGATATTGCGGGGAGTGCTCAGCTTGTAGACGCGTGCAGGCGCAAACGCACCCGGACCTGTTCATTAGCAGCGGGCCCTTAAAGATCGGCGAGCGCGAAAGTTCCCTCGCTTTTCATGAGACTGAAGAAATGACGGCCCGAGATCTCGTGCGTCAATTATCGCTTGCCTCATATTCGGGTGGATGGCGGGTATTTATACTTGGAGACGTCGACTTCGCCACTCATCATGCGGCCAATGCGCTGCTGCAATTTCTGGAAGAACCGCCGGCGCATGTATTGCTCTTACTCACGACTGCCACTCCGGGACGCTTGATTCCGACGATTCGTTCACGCTTGATCGAAGTCGCTTTTCCAGCCCTTGCAAAAGCACAAGTCGAAGAGATTCTTTTCACGCGGGGCGTTGCTCTCAAGGATGCATCAGTCGCCGCTGCGCTTTCACAAGGCAGCGTGGCGCGGGCGCTGGCCGTACTTGAAGGTGGTGAGGAAGGTACTCGCGCGGCGGCGACCGGATGGTTTTTCGAAGTGGTCCGGGGCAAGGCGGTTGAGACGGCGTGGGCAAGCCGTGACACTCTCGACGAGGGACTGCAGACCATTAGAGGTCTGTTGCGCGACTGGATTGTTTTGAGCGTAAGTAACGGCAAGGGCTCGATCCTAGCTGTGGACGAGCGCGCGCGGCTTACGGCGCTGCCTCATCTGCCCAGCGAAAATGCAACTCGGGCTCTCGTCGGCCTGTCGGAGACACAGCATATTGCACGCACCAACGTCCGGCCTGAACTTGTTGCAGAGATGGTGCGCATGTACCTTACCGGGCTTGCCGCTTAACGTGCGGCGTGTAACTAGTTTGCCCTCAAAAGGCGATCTCGTCGTATTGTTTTGCAAAGACAAACGCTAAGTATCCGACGACGATTGCCTTTACGACCGCTTGCACCAACGCCTCCACGGCCCAGGCTGATGAGCCGATGTATACGAAAAGTATTTCGATCACTCGAAGGCTGAAATAGGCGTACAAGACGAGGCTTACGATACACAATATTCCTGCAGCCAAATAGTTATCTTTAACCCGTTCTATGGATGCCGATAGTGCTGCTCCGCCCGGGATTCCCCCGATAGCTGCCGCGGGTATTGTGTAAATCAAAAAGTACACGGCGACCACCGCAAGAAGATAGCCGAACGGTCCGAAGACGCCCCCCACCAGCCCGGCGGCGTAAATCACAAACTGAAAACCAACGGCTGCAAACAGAATGCTCATGGCTTTTTCTTGCGCCTCGTTCCAAGCCACATCGAACGTGGCCCGGCCGCGACGCCATACTGTCTGGGCGATGATCAGCGAAACGCCGAACAGGAACATATCTACAAGAAAAGCGAGAAACTGCAACAGACCGGCTCCAAAGCCCCCGAGCGGATCCGTAAATGGTCCAGTGAACGACGAAATGAGTACGCCGAGGAGGGCTGCCACCAAGGGCGGCACGATAACAATCGGGTTCTTCACGAGCAGGGGGAACGCCCGGAGGTACAAGCCCAAGTCGATGCGCCGTCCCCCTCGACGCATCAGGCGCGAGCTCCGGCCAGCGCATTACCGCATTGGCACTGCCGCTCTTGCGGAATCGCGCCGATAATTGTGTGAATTGCACGCTTGACCCGTTCGTTGTTGCTGTTGAAAACTTCAATCACTTCCCGATGGGAAACGGGCTTGATACCGCCCTCGCCTTCCAGCCCCACATCGTAGTCCGTAATGAGCGAGATGTTCACGTAACACATTTCGAGTTCTCGCGCTAGGTAGCATTCAGGATACTGCGTCATGTTGATGACCTCCCAGCCGGCACTGGCAAACCACTTTGATTCGGCGCGAGTGGAGAAGCGTGGACCCTGAATCACTACGATGGTGCCGCGTGGATGCGTTGTGATGTCGAGCGACCTAAGCGCATCGATTGCCAGTGGCCGCAACTGCGCGCAGTACGGATCTGCAAAACTAATGTGTGTGGTGATAGGGCCGTCGAAGAAGGTGTCCTTGCGCCCGGTGGTGCGATCGACGAGCTGATCCGCAACCACCATGTTGCCCGGCTGGACCTCTGCTCTGAGCGAACCGCAGGCTGTCGGCGCGATGATGCGCGTGACTCCAAGCGCCTTCATCGCCCACAGATTTGCGCGATAGTTAATGGCTTGTGGAGGGAAGCGATGGTCCTTTCCATGCCGTGGGAGAAAGGCCACGGCTTTGCCGGCGATTTCTCCAAGCGCTAACCTGTCGCTCGGTGCCCCGTAGGGCGTTTCGACCACTACTTCACGCGCATCGCCCAGTAGCGAATAAAATCCGGATCCTCCGAAGACTCCAATTTGGGCACGCTCTTTCGATTGCAATTCGTCTTTAACTCCTCTTAGATTATCGAAGATCTCGCGACGGTTTCTCAGCGAGCGGTTTATCCGCTTTCTTTACGATGGCCTGTTTGAATTTTCACCAAGCCATGGATGCCGGGACACTCCCTAGAAACATCCAGGGTGATTGCACGCCGGTTGTCGCTTCTTGTGGTTGCGATTTTGGGAGTAAGCGGTTGCACCCAAGTGCACACCGTAGCGCAAGGGACGCGGCACCCTTGGACGCAGCCGCACGTTTTGCGCGTTGCGGATATCGCTGATCCGGACAAATTCAATCCGCTCCTTTCAACCATGGACTTAGTTGAGGCCCTTTCCTCACTGACGTTTTCGTATTTGGTCGTTGCCGATGCCAACGGCAGGCTCGTCGGAGATCTCGCAACGGAAGTCCCCTCATTACGAAACGGCGGCATTTCAAGCGACGGCCGAACCTATATCTACCACCTTCATCGCGGCATACGATGGCACGATAATACCGACTTTACCGCCCGCGACGTAAAGTTTACGTGGCAAGCGGTTGTGAATCCGAACAACAATGTGCTGCACCGGGAAGGGTACGATCGCGTGAACTCGATCGACACGCCCGACAAGTATACGGTGGTCGTGCGCCTCAGGGACCGCTACCCGCCTTTTGTCAGCAAATTTTTCACCACTTTGCAAGAAGGATCAAAGGCGATCTTACCCGAGCACTTGCTGGGCAAGCTTCACGACATCAATCAAGCACCATTCAATTCGCAGCCGATCGGCACCGGACCGTTTAGATTTGTAAGTTGGGAACGCGGTCGGCGCATCGTGCTCGTGCGCAACGATCGTTATTTCAAAGGCCGACCCAAACTCGCTAAAGTCATTTTCAACGTTGTTCCGGATGACAACACCATCCTCAATCAAGTAAAGGAGCACAGCCTGGACTTGGTTGTGTCACCACCGGTCTCGCTGTACGACGAATACCGCGCCGTACCGGGTGTCGTTACGACGCTGGCTCCGTGGAACGCGGAAAACATCTTTATCATTAACCACAAGCGCCCAGGTTTGCGTCACCTCGAAGTTCGCAAAGCCATTAGTATGGCGATCGACTACGATGCAATCATCCGTAAAATTACGCATGGGGTAGGCGCCAAAGCACACGACATTCTCCCCCCGGTCGCAATCGGTTTTACTAATAACGTACCCTACCAATATGATCCGCCGGAAGCGAACAGGCTGCTCAATCAAACCGGCTGGAAGCTCTCGAGCGACGGAGCGCGGAGCAAGAATTCGGAGCGGCTCGAGTTCTTCATGCATATATCGAATGGATCAGCGAACGCGCGTGCCATCGCGGTGCAGATGCAGCAGTACCTCAAAGCGATTGGTATTACGCTGGCGGCAAAAACGTATCCTTACAACGTGATCTTTTCTCACGATGGTCCAATCTATACGTTCAAGTACGACTTTGCGGACTATTCATATACGCTGCCGTACGACCCGGACAACTCGTTCTACCTTGGATGCGATCAAATCTTCCCGAAAGGTGAGAACACGTACTACTACTGCGACCCCCAAGTTGACGCTGCAGAAAAGGCCGGTTTGAAGACCGACGATCCGGCGGCGCGCGCGAAAATCTATCACAAAGCGCAAGCACGCATTCACGAAACGATTCCCTACATCCCTCTGTATGTGTTGCGCCGCCCCATCGTCCACAACTCCGACCTCAAGGGCTTTTCCGCCGCCCCTACGATCGCCCCGTGGTGGAACGCCTGGCAATGGGACATCTAAGCGCAAAACATCAAACACGCGAGCACTGCTGATCTTGTCATGCTGAGCGCAGTCCAAGCCCGACATTTCCATTGGAGTCCCCTCGGAGAAGCGGCCCCCGCTAGAGAACCATGCGCCGCCGCGCTGTGCTGATTTTTTTGGCTTGGGCATCTCCGTCATGCCCAAAACACCGACAAAAAAGGCGCCGGCGCGATCTTCCTGACCCAGAGGCATTGACAGCCGCGCGTGATCGATCGCGGCAAACACTAGGGCTACTTATTGAAATCGGAAGGTTTGAGCTCTTCGATGAATTTGCGGAAGCGCTGCATGTCGGCTTCATCCGCTTTCTTGTCAGGTAATGCTTCCTCTAAGACAATTTTATCCGAAACAAAAATGGGGGCTTGCATTCGCAAAGCCAGGGCAATGCCGTCAGACGGCCGCGCGTCGATCTCTTGGGTTTCACCGTTCGTTCGAACGACGAGTTTGGCGAAAAACGTAGATTCACGTATATCGTGGATCACGATTTGTTCCAGTTTCGCGTCCAGTGTCTCAAGCATGGTGCGCATAAGGTCGTGCGACAGGGGCCGGGGCACGGCCGCGCCCTCGAGCGCTAAGGCAATCGAGGTCGCTTCGAACGGTCCGATGAGGATGGGGAGGTAGCGCTTGCCTTCGAGGTCTTTGAGGATGACAACGGGGTCGTGCGTGAGCAGATCGATCCCCAGCTTGTCAACCTTCATTTGACGCATACGCATCTATCCTACGCGGTATGGATGATTCCTTGCCGAGGGAAGCATGCCGAGCTGCACGAACGAGGCGGGCGTCCACAATGGCTTTATCGTGCGGTATCGTTGGTTTGCCTAATGTCGGCAAGTCGACCATTTTCAATGCGTTGACGCGCTCGGCCACTGCGCTCGCAGCGAATTATCCCTTCGCAACAATCGAACCGAATGTGGGAGAGGTACCGGTGCCCGATGCGCGATTGTCGGTTCTCGCCGGGTTGGTGCATTCAAACCGCATTGTACCTGCGGCGATGCGTTTCGTAGACATTGCCGGCCTGGTACGCGGGGCGAGCAGTGGACAAGGCCTGGGGAATGCCTTTCTGAGTCACATCCGGGAAACGGATGCAATCGCGATGGTAGTGCGTTGTTTCGAAGATGCCAATGTCACGCATGTGGAGGGGTCTCCCGATCCACGACGCGACATCGAGGTCATTTCCATAGAATTGGCACTGGCAGATTTGGCATCACTGGGTAAAAAGCTGGAGAAGTTGCAACGTGAGTCAAAGGCAAGCCTCGACGCGAGGCAGAGAGTTGTAGTGATGCAGCGGCTCATCGCTGCGCTTGAAGAAGGCAAGCCGGCGCGCGTTTTCCCAAAAGGCTCGCTTGAATGTGAAATCGCGGCCGAAAGCTTCCTGCTTACCGCCAAACCCTTACTCTATGTTGCCAACATCGATGAGAGGCAAATTGAAAATCCGGGACCGCTCATGCGCACCGTTGAGGACGTCGCGCACCTCGAGGGTGGCAGGGTCGTAGCTTTTTGCGGCAAGATTGAATCGGAGCTGGCCGGTCTGCGCGACGACGAGGCGCGTTCCTTTGAGGCGGAGCTAGGCATCGAGCGCGGCGGGTTGGACCAGCTTATCGTCTGTGCCTATGAATTGCTCGGTCTAATGACATTCCTGACCGCCGGCGAAAAAGAAGTGCGCGCCTGGACTATCGAGCGCGGTACGAAAGCACCTCACGCTGCCGGAAAAATTCATAGCGATATCGAGCGGGGATTCATCCGTGCTGAAATCGTGTCGTACGATGATTATGCGCGGCTGCGGACGATGGACGCGCTGCGCAGCTCGGGTCTAGTGCGCAGCGAGGGGAAGGACTATGTCATGAAAGAGGGCGACGTTGTGAACTTCAAGTTCAACGTCTAAAAAGGTTGGAAAATCGCCTCGCCGATAGGGGTTTAACGGTAGATTCCAAAAACGCGATAGTCCGGAGGTCCTTCATTTAGTTATGGCAACGGCTGTACGGGAAGTTTCGGTATTCGGCGATGGAATCGCGTATTTCAACGAGGCCGCAAAACTCCTCGACCTGGACCAAGGGATGCATGCAATACTGACTCATCCATCCCGGCAGATGATCTTTTCAATTCCGTTTCAACGAGACAACGGGCAATTTGAAGTCTATACCGGATATCGGGTGCAGTATAATTTTGCTCGAGGCCCCGCCAAAGGCGGAATCCGCTTTCATCCAGGGGTCACGCTCGATGAGGTGACCGCCCTCGCGTTCTGGATGACTTGGAAATGCGCGGTCGTCGATTTGCCGTTCGGCGGTGGGAAGGGCGGAGTCACGTGCGATCCCTCGACGCTCTCAATGAACGAACTCGAACGCGTTACCCGCCGGTATGCCGCTGAATTAGTTGAGGTTGTCGGACCCGACAAAGATGTTCCGGCGCCGGATGTCGGAACGACACCGCAGATCATGGCCTGGTTCATGGATACCTACTCGATGCACGTTCGCCAGAACACGGCCGGAGTGGTGACGGGAAAACCTCTTGCAATTGGCGGTTCACGCGGGAGAGTCGAGGCCACTGGCCGAGGCGTGACCATTTGCGCTCTTGACCAAATGCAGCAGATGAACATGGATCCCCTCAGCGCCCACGTGATCATTCAGGGTTTTGGCAACGTCGGTCTGTACGCGGCCAAGCTTTTTTCGGAACGGGGTTGCAAAATCGTTGGAATCTCGGATGTCACCGGCGCGTACTACAATGAGGCGGGCCTGGATATCCCCGGCGCCATCGCCTATGCACAAGAACATCATTCGCTCGACGGCTATCGTGGCGGCGGACGGATTTCAAACGCCGAACTGCTTGAAGCCGATTGCGAAGTACTGGTCCCGGCGGCGCTTGAAAAAGTATTGACGGATGAAAATGCGCATCGCATCAAAGCAAAACTGATCGTAGAAGGAGCAAACGGGCCGACGACTCCCGAGGCCGATCGCATTTTTAAAGACAACGGAGTGACGGTCATTCCGGACATCATGGCCAATGCGGGCGGCGTGACGGTTTCCTATTTTGAGTGGGTCCAAGATCGCGGCGGATACTTCTGGAAAGAATCAGAGGTTAATGAGAAGCTTGAGGACGTGCTGTTGACGAACTTTCACGAAATTCGCGGCATCGCTGCGGAGCGCAGCGTTCCACTGCGTACAGCGGCTTACATGATCGCGATCCGGCGCGTCGTAACCTCGCTCAAACTGCGGGGTGTTTACGCCTAGCGTGCTGAGGCGGCTATAAC
>JALZBG010000248.1 GCA_030947645.1 Vulcanimicrobiota bacterium
CGCTCACGCTTCTCGTGGGTTTAGGGGTCGGAGGGCTGGCCGGTTTTATCAACGCGGTGCCGGTTGTAAAACTGAACTTGCCGCCATTCATCACCACGTTGGCGATGATGCTGATGGCGCGTGGATTGTCGTTTAAGATCTCGCACGGTCGCCCCATCCCGCTGGCCAGCGCAGATTTTCAGGCCACGGGAATCGGCTCGTTCCTCGGTGGAGCGACCAGCGCACTGCACGTGCCCGGTATCCCCGTGCCGATTATCTGGATGCTCTTCGTCGTCGGCCTGTGCTCGATTCTTTTAATGCGCACTCGGTTTGGCCGTTACGTTTTTGCCATCGGCGGAAATGAAGAAGCGGCTCGGCTGGCCGGCGTGAACGTCGCGCGCATCAAAACGATGGTCTATATTATCTCGGGCATGTGCGCCGCGGTCGGCGGCTTCTTACTGATGGCCCTCTTTTCTTCGGGCTCGCCGCAGACGGGAACGGGGTTCGAATTGCAGGCTATCGCGGCAGTCGTCGTGGGTGGGACGAGCCTCATGGGTGGGCGCGGAAGCATTGTCGGCACGTTCTTTGGCGCGTTGTTAATTGGCATACTCTACAACGTCATGAATCTGCTCAACATCGAATCCTACACGCAAGATATCGTCCTAGGCGCGGTTATTGTGCTTGCGGTGGTGCTCGATGAGTTGCGCAAGCGTTACGTGCGGAGGGTCTGACGTGATCAAAAATGCGCTATCGGGTGCGCTGGGAATATTCGGGGCGTTCGGAATTCTGGTCCTTATCCGGCACGCGACGGGCTGGCCGCCGGCCTTTACCTGGGGCTGGCCGGCAATATTCTTTGTGGGCTTCGTCATCTCGATCGTCCTAGGGCGTCTCCTCGACATCTTTTTCAAGCCGGCCTTCACGCGGATGCCGTGGTTAGAGCGATTGGTCAGCGGCGTGCTCTTAGGCTGCGTGATCTTCGCCGCGGTGTATTTGCATCGATAAAGCGCCGCGGAACCTTTCGCCGCCCTGGGGCGGTTGAGAGGGCAAGCCCTGGTTTAACCAGGTCCCCGACGAGGTACGCTCATTTCGATGCACTCCCGACCTGAGGCGCGGGTTTGACTGCAGCCCACATTCCATCAAACGATCGCGAACGGCTGGCCGCTGTGCGCCGGTACGATGTGCTCGACACGCCCCCGGATGGGACATTCGACCGCATAACCGCGCTCGCGGCGCGCATATTCAATGTTCCAATCGCGCTCGTCACCATAGTGGACGAAGATCGCATCTGGTTTAAATCGCGTTTTGGGCTGGACGGCGTGCAGGAGATTCCCCGCGATCCCGGCCTGTGTGCATCGGCGATATGCGGCGATGCAACCTATATTGTGGAATCTGCTCGCAGCGATCCGCGCACGCTGGCAAACCCGCTCGTGGCCGGAGAGTTCGGACTGCAGTTTTACGCTGCGGTGCCGCTGCGCACCAGCGACGGTTTCGGGTTGGGGAACTTGGTTCTCATTGACCGCAAGCCGCGAACCTTGACGGCAGAGGAAACCGCTATATTCGAATCGCTTGCTGGAATCGTCGTAGATGAGTTGGAGCTTCGCCTCCATGCAATCGGCACCGTGTCGTTGGAACGATCGTTGCGCGAACAGTCCTCGGCGCTCGCAAGAGAAAAAGAGCTCTTGTATCAGCGGGAGCATCGCGTAGCCAGCACGCTGCAGAATGCCATGCTCCCACAAGCCTTCCCGCAACTCGAACGCGTGCGTTTCGATGCGGTGTACATGCCCGCAAGCGCCGAATCAGAAATCGGCGGAGACTGGTATGACGCGTTTGTGATTGATCAAGGGCATGTCTTACTCTCGATCGGCGATGTTTCCGGCCACGGCCTTCACGCTGCCGCGCTGATGGGGAAGGTCCGCCAATCGCTCCGAGCCATAGCGCTCAACGAAACCTCTCCGCGCGCATTGTTGTGCTTGCTGGACGGTATTTTACTGAGCGAAGAAGAGGATGCCATCGTTACGGCGTTCGTCGGCATCGTCGATATCGAAAGCATGCAGATGCAGTATGCCAATGCCGGGCATCCGCCGCCCTACTTGCGAGATAAAGGCGGTGTACTAACCGAGCTTTCAGGAACCGGCGCGCCTCTCGGATTGCGCTCGACCGACGACCCTGCGGACCAGTCGGTCACGCTCGGGGCGGGATCGATGCTGCTAATGTACACGGACGGATTGACGGAGGCTACGCAC
>JALZBG010000121.1 GCA_030947645.1 Vulcanimicrobiota bacterium
GCTTTCGGGCCTTGCTGCTCGCGGGTCATCCGAACGGGCAAGTCCCGCTGGATGCTGCCTCGACTCTGGAAACGATCAATCCCGGCGGTTCCGGCATTGTCAGTACAATCGATGCGCGCTGCGTTATTTTCTTGGGACGCCACTCGGACGTAGCCGGAGCGCAACTGAGCGTTTTGCGTCCCTTACATCTACCGATTTTTGCCGTAACGATCGACGAAGTGTCAGATTCAAGCGGGCCGGCGGATCGTCCGGCGGCTGGGAATTTGGCCGAATACGTCGTCTCCTCAGTTTCGCGGGACGCGCTACGGGGCCGGGTTTTCCCCCATCTCATTGATTGCTGCAAGGGTGTCGAGATTGCTGTCGGCCGCCGCCTTCCGGTACTACGTGAGACGGTTGCCGCGAAACTAACGCGCGATGCGGCGAACGCGGCGCTTAAAGTAGCGCTTGCGAGTGCCGTGGTCGATCACATACCCATTATCGGATTTGTGCTCGGAGCCGTCGCGTCAGCGGGTGACATGGTCGCGATTACTGGAATTCAAATGATGTTGTTGCTGCACATCGAGGCGACCTACGGCAAAGATCCGAATCTTCAGCGCATGTGGGAACTGTTGCCGGTGGTTGGCGGCGGTTTCGGCTGGCGGATGCTCGCGCGCGAGTTGTCCGGCTTCATTCCCATTGCCGGAATCGGCATTAAAGGGGCCATTGCGTATGCGGGTACAATCGTTGTCGGAGAAAGTGTTACGTTTTATTACCAGCACGGCCGCCACATGAGCAAAACACAAGCCTCAGCGTTATACGACCGCACAAAAGCCGATGCCCTGCTGTTCGCGCGCGAACTCCTGGGAAAACTCAAGAACCGCTAAGTCTGCGCGAGACGTTCCAGTAGTGCTTCGTCTTCGAGCATGGCCCATTCCGCTGCGAGAAAAGGACGAATGTCTCCGGCAATTCCAGCCGCGATGACTTTGCGGCGCTCCGGTGTTAATGCGTCGCGGCGAGCGACAAAGCGCCCCGCCAGCGAACGTTGATCTGTACTCACTTGAGCAAGGCTCCAGGGTGCCTGCGCATCGGAGGGTGGGAGGAGATGCCGCATCAACACAGCTTTCGCGGCGACGGCTTGGTCGCGCACGACGATCGTTCCCGCGGCGAAGTCTCCCAGGCGCTTGTTCTCTTGCGATAACAACGCGCTGGCGGCGCTGATAACATAAAATCCCAGTCCGAACTCCACAGATCGGACAAGATTGCGAATGAGCGAGCTCATAAAATCGAGTGGGTACCCCTCGTCGCGAACGACCCGGATACCAAGCGCACGCTTTCCGGGAGTGCGACCATTCCACATCGCTTCCAGTACAATAAAGTAGCCGAAGAAAACGGAAAAAAGCGCAAAGGCCTCGATTGCAACGACAACAGACTGGGTTGGACGCACGCTTATGTGCAAAGAGCGCAGCGCTCCCTCGAAAGCTGACCCCGCTAATGAAATTGCCACGAGCGCTGCTACCGTAATGCCTAGCTGTATCAATAAATCTAGCAAAACGGCAAGAAAGCGGCTACCCAATCCGGCAAGTTCGTAGGAAAATGCCACGCTTTCCGGAGTGCGCACCGTAACGCTTCGTTCCACTTCTTCACGTTGCGATAAGGCTGCAGTTTATTCCCTCGCTTAGCTTCCACTGCCTTTGGGTATGTATCCCGAGCCAATTTTGAAAGGGGCTTTCATCGTGAACACGACTGCGGAATTCAACGAGCAGCAAAACAATCCAGAATTTTCCAGGTCCGCCGCCAGCCGGGCGGGGGAACGAGCGGCGCAGGTCGCCGACCAGGCAAAGGGATTTGTAAGCCAGCAAGTCGATCAGCGTTCCACTGATCTTGGAAATCAACTCTCCACGCATGTCGATAGTCTGCGCGCGGTAGGCAACGGACTTCGCTCGCAAGGACAAGAGACACCGGCGAAGCTCGCTGAGGTTCTCGCAGAACGCGCGGAGGGCGTGGCCCAATACTTAAAGAGCGCCAATGGGGATCGAGTTCTTAGAGACATCGAAAACATGGGCCGACGCCAACCCTGGCTTGCGCTGACCGCAGGCGTGGCGCTGGGTTTTGTCGCCTCACGCTTTCTGAAAGCGACGAGCGCCGAGCGTTACCGTTATCACGCCGACGCCGATTGGTCCTACAACGCAGCCTCCGCCGCCCCGCACGGAGAAGATTACGCCGGTTCCAGCTCACAGCGTTCGATGAAGTACTACGAGGATTAGTATGACCAGCGAATTTGAAGATAACGATTTACGCGAAGCGCCCGTAGGCGAGCTGGTGAAGCGCATGTTGCGCGAAACGACGTTGCTAGTTCGTCAAGAGATCGAATTGGCAAAATCCGAGCTCGCCGAAAAGGGGAAGCAGGCTGGTAAGGGAGCCGGAATGTTCGGCGCGGCGGGTATCATCGGGTTGCTGGCCTTAGGAGCGTTTACGGCTTTCGTAATACTCGTCCTAAGCCATTACATGCAAGCCTGGCTGGCGGCGCTGATCGTCACGGTCGCGTACGGCGCTGCTGCAGCGATCTTGGGATTGACGGGCAAGAAGAATTTCCAAAAAACATCACCGCTCGTACCAGAGCAAACCGTACAAACAGTGAAGGAGGACGTACAGTGGGCAAAGACTCAAGTGAAATCCGCCGGAAAATAGAAGAAACCCGCGATCGCATGGGCGATACGGTTGATGCTCTGGCATACAAGAGCGATGTTCCCAATCGCGTGAAGGATAGTATTTCCGATAAAGTGGAAGGCGTAAAAACGGCGCTTAGCGGCGCGGCTTCGAAAGTCACTGGCTCCGTGACCGGCGGTGCCTCACGCGTTGGTGACTCGATGTCCGGCGACATGAAGTACGGCGCGCGCAGAGCCGTGGGTATGGCAGTTGAAAATCCGATAGGCTTGATGGTCGGGGGCTTGGCGGCCGGTTTTTTGGCTGGATTGATGTTTCCTGCGACGCGTCTTGAAAATGAAAAAATCGGCCAGGTCGCCGACGACCTCAAAGAGCAGATTAAAGCCACTGGCCAGGAAGCAATGGAACACGGCAAGTCCGTGGTGCAAGATATCGCACAAGCCGCAGGGCAAGCGGCATCCCAGTCCGCTGGGCAGCATGGCCAGGACCTGGCCGGGAGCGCTAAAGAGCGGGCCGCAGACATTGCGGGCAGCGTGAAAAATGCGATGCCAAACGGATCGGAACGAACAAACGTAAGCACGGGTTCTACGACGAGCCAGTACGGCGCCGAGTCCGGGTATGACACCGGAGTATAAGTGACCCACATCAAGTAACCGTATCCGAGCCTGTGCTGAGAAGCTAGAAGCATCGAAGGACCCACGCACGTAACCCGAATCACTCTTTGCTTGAGGCAGGGGTGATTTCGGTTTGACCCAAGCGGATTTTGTAAGGCGACGTTGTGCCACGTGGCAACATCTAGAAGCGTTGCTGGAGCGCATCCACGCTCGGGGCGTTCGTGCGCTCAGTGGCGATGAAATCGTTGAATTCGGCAAGTTATACCGCCGGGTAAGTTCGGATCTTGCCTATGCTACCGGTCATCACTTCGAGCAAGCGATCCAACACTATCTCAACCGCCTCACCGCACGCGCGCATGCACATGTGTACTCCGCAACCAGTGAAAACGGCGCCCAGCGCTTGCTCAGCTTTTTTGCAGAGGTATTTCCGCGGGAATTCCGGCGCTCGTGGAAATATGTTGCACTTTGCGCGGCACTTACGGTCTGCTCCGGATTAATCGCTTTCAGCACGGTTAGCATGCGCCCGATAACCGCCTATGCGCTCCTTCCGGAACCTGTGATTCCCGCTCGAATTCAGAGAAGTCTGCACGACTCAAACTTCGCCTTTAATCCAGATCAATCGGCGATGATGTCGGCGCAGATTATCACGAACAACATTCGTGTGGCAATCATCGCCTTCGCCGGCGGAATGACATTGGGTGCGGTTACTTTGTTCGTCATTTTGTTCAACGGCATCTTGATCGGCGTCATGGGGGGTCTGTTTACAAACGCAGGATTCGGCTATGACTTTTGGGCGACCGTAGCGCCGCACGGCGTTCTCGAACTAACCGCCATACAAATCGCAGGTAGCGCGGGTTTTCTTCTGGCGGCCGGCGTGCTGCACCCAGGGCGCTTTCGCCGACGCGACGCGTTACGCGAAAATGGCCGGCGGGCGGGCGTGTTAATCTTGGGAGTGGCAGCGATGTTACTCGTAGCGGGGACCATCGAAGGCTTTTTTTCTCCTTTAAAATTTGACGCCTCCGTCCGCATTGAAGTGGGTGTCGTAACCGCCGCCGGCCTAATCGCCTACTTTGGCTTTGCCGGACTGCACGCTAAAGTAAGCCTCGCTCCTTGATCTCAAGATATGCATTGATTAATGCGATGCTTAGTGTACTTGCAGGCGCGTCGATCACACGCACGCCCCCTCGCCGTAAGATTGCGGCGGCCGTCCGTCGTTCTTCCAAAAGCATCAGCGCGACGCTTGCCCGATAGGCGTCCATAACATCCTCCGGCTCGCGTGCTGTCGCTTCATCAATCGCTGCGTCACTCATGAAAATACACAGTACCAAATGACGGGAGGGCAAAGTGCGCAGGCTTTCTAAAACGGACGAAGATGCAATGGGATCAAACATGTCTGTAAAAAATACGATAAGGCTGCGCTTCGACAGGTGCGTCCCTATGTAGGTGAACGCAGCGCCATAATCGGATTCCTCAAAACTCGGCTGCAATCCCAAGAGGCATCCGGCAATTTTCGGTACGGCCTTCTTTGAAGCGTGCGGCGCGATCGCCTCCATAATATTTTGCGCAAAGGCAAGAAGTCCGATCCTATCGTTTGCAAGTCCCGCAATGGTCGCAACGCACAGAGCCGCCGTTATAGCGTAATCAAGCTTGGAATGACGCCCAAGTCGTGCCGTCATCAAGCGGCCGCAATCAAGCAGCAGCACGACGTTTTGGCTCCGCTCGACTTCATGCTGTGCTACCATCAATTTGCCGCGTCGAGCGGTTGCTTTCCAATCGATCGCACGATAAGGATCTCCATGGGACCATTCCCGCAAACTTTCATACTCAGTGCCGGCACCACGCAAGCGCATCTTTCGCAAACCGCTTTCGATCAGGCGGTTATGCGATCGCAAGTTACCGTAACGCGCAACTACAGAAAGGTCAGGGTATACCTTGATCTGGCGTTGCACGTCGACGCGCACGCGCCGCCGCAGCAAGCCGATCTGGTTTTCGACCCACATGTAAAGAACCGAGAGCGTTGCTTCCCCTCTGTAAGAAGGCAGCACCGCACGTTCCAGGTGCGCCGTGTTCAGCGGTGCCAGGATCACCGTCAGTTCATCAGTTTGCCACTGCAAGACCGCAACGGGCGTATCGATTACGCCGCAGCGAACGCTCACACGCGAGCGATTATCCAAAGCGTAGCCCAGCGAGCTTGGGACGTCTAACGCAAAGGATTCTTCTCCGTCTCGCCGGATGGTCACAGTTCCGGCGCGAGGTCCCAAGAGCGCATCGACGCCCAGCATCACCACGAGCAGGAGCGCGCCACAACATGCGACGTACCAGAGAATCGATGCCATCACGCTGAGAGTGAATATCAGCGCGAGTGCAAGCAAACAGTGGATGCATCGGCTACTTATCCAGACTGGCAACCATATTCCCTTCACCGAGGGTTACGCGGTGACGGCTTGCGATTCGTGAGGAATCTCAACGCTTTCTAAAATATCGCGCAAGACATCGTTGGAGCGCAGGCCTTCGATTTCGGCTTCGGGCACGACGATAAGTCGGTGAGGCAACACGTAGGGGGCAGTTTGCTTAACATCGTCCGGAGTCGCGAAATCGCGACCATCAATGGCCGCAGCAACTTGCGTACATGTAAGAAGCGCGAGCGCGGATCGCGGACTGGCACCCAGCGCGAGGCGCCGATGTCTGCGCGTTGCGGCCACGATTTCATAGATGTAGCGTCGCACGGCGTTTGATAGATGCGTTTGCCGGATTGCGCTTTGCGCCGCCAGCACTTCGGCAATACCGGCGACGGTCTCGAGCCCGCTTTCTTCCAGTGCTCGCGCATCGAAGC
>JALZBG010000122.1 GCA_030947645.1 Vulcanimicrobiota bacterium
CCTTACGATAGCGTTGCAATGTGCTACAGCCAGTGTACCGCCCACAGTCGGCAGCGCTAAGTGGCGAGATGCCTACGAAGACGACCACCAAGCGCACGCAATTGCGGCCGTTCGCACCATGCAATTGAGAATCGCCGCGGGCGCTTGTGCTAGCGCATCCCGGCCATTTCGCGCACCGTGTAGTCCGTTGGACCCATGTGCCCGTCATCGTGCATGTGTGCAATCCGCTCGCCTGGAAAGAAACAAGGCGCCGACCGTGAGTGCAAACTAGCGTAACAGGAGGGGTCTTGGAAGCGACGGCTCACAAAGAAGTTTGGCGCCGAACCGCGACGACGCTCGTCGCCGACCTTACTCTTCTTTCGCGATACCGCCTAACGTTTGAACGTTTTCAGGAAATCGTTGGTCACAACGGACCGGTGGCGGAAAGCTCTTTCGTACGATACGTGCGAACGTGGTACGGTGAGGCTTTAATGTCGATTGTCCGGCGACAGTCTGATGCGGACGAAAGATACAACTCGCTGCGCACCCTGCTGGATGATATGCTTCAACGAACCGAGGCGTACAGCCGCAAGTCTTTGAACGTGCTTTTTACCGAATTCGGGGACCGTCCGCCGGTCGAAGGCTACTTTAGCGACTTTATTAGCAAGGAAACGTACGCTGTATTCGCTGATTCTTCGGGAGATACGCTCGATACTGATAAAATCAGTCGCGACATTGAAACATTGGGCGACATTTCTTGGGAATTGCGGCACATTATTGAGCGCGCGCTTGAAGATCGTGAGCGGCATGGCTTAGATGGGGACGGTGGTATGACCCTGACCGCGCTCGGTTCAGCCGTCGACTCCTTCGAAGACCTTGCCAAACCATACGTTGCGCTTTTGGCCGGCGCGCCGTACGTGTATTACCGGCCGGCGAATGAGCTTCAATGGACGGAGATTTTTACATTTCCATGGATTAATCGCAATGACGCTTGATACGCTTCATGCAGTGGAATATTCGGTGATCTCCTCCGCAGTGATCTCCGCGGCAATCTGCGAGTTTTTTCGCCGGCGCATCGCCAAGAGAACTACAATCCAGGTATCCGAGGGACAAAAAACACCCCTCGCGTCGGTTGAGGATCTCCGATCGACTCTGGAACAACGGCGGATGGCTCAAAGTGTCAAGTCGGAATTGCCGGCTACGCCGGGATCGTCTTTGGTGTCAATCGATAACCTATCCTCCGCAATAGAAGTCACCAGCGCACCGAACAAACCATCAACGATTTTAACTGTCCGTCGGGCGAACGTCGTTCGCAAAATGTATTCTCGCCTTGTGACTGCGGAAAGAGCTTGGGCCGAGTTGCTGAACCCTACCACGACACCGGGGTCGCCTGCCGCCAACCGTGCGGAGCAGCACGCTCTCGCCGTAACGAGCGACTTCCACGATCGTTTCCTAAATGACCGTATCTACTTCCCGCGCCACGTAGTGAAGGCAATGAGCGAAGTCGACATGCTGATCACAGATGTAGCGAGGATTTATGGCATCCATGGTTTACGCGCGTCCCAATATGACCGTGACAGACTTTATGGTGCATGGACGAACGTGACCGCCCGCCTACCGGCGATTCGTGAGGAATTGGAAGCCCAATTTATGGAGCTACTCAACGGAACCGCTTAACTTCTTTAGTGGTAAGGAGTCGCTACGCGAGCGTGGCGAGTGGCTTACCTTGGGAATCACCTTATTGCTGGCGCCCAGTGTCTTGGGAGTCATTGGTGCCTTCATTCATGAAGGGATCAGCGTATCATCCGCGGCGGTTCTTGCGGTGGTCGCAATGATCTACGTGACGCTGGCCCGCGGGCAACTGCTGGGCAGCAGCGTGCTTATCGACAAGCAACACTTTCCTGCTGTGTTCAGAGTTGTCGAGCGTTGCGCATCGTTGCTAGCCGTCCCCGTCCCGTTAATCTTCGTTCGTGACGACATGCAAGTTCCAATCGTTGCACTTGGTTTCGGTGAGCCGTATTCACTGGTGCTGTCCAGTCATTGGCTCGACCATTTTCAGGAAGACGAGTTGACCTTCATGGTGGGGCGGGAACTCGGACACGTCGCAGCCGGCCATACGCGACTAACATCGTTGTTAAGCGTCAACGGAAAAGAAAACGCTTTGGTCTCACTCGTTTTCGGCGCGTGGTTGCGCCGAACCGAATATACCGCGGATCGGTTGGGGTTGTTGTGCTGTCGCTCGGCCGATGCGGCGCGACGTTCCATTACGATTGCGACGTTCCACAAGTTCGGACGCCAAGTAGACATTGGAGCCTTCGCATTACAAAGAAGTGAATTTACCAAGGATTCGGTGTTGCGTATGGGCCAGTGGCTTTCGTCTGCGCCATATGCCACGCAACGCATGGCCAGAATTGACGACTTTGTACAATCGTCGTTGTATGCTCGCTGGGAGGCGCGGATCTCGAGCCGGCCGTTAGGACAGGACCTTCCGGCGCCCGTCGCCCGTTCCGGACGCGTTACCCCGCAGGATTGCGCCGGATTCGGCCGCCGTATTAGCGCGGCGCTGATTGACGTCGTCGTCGTGTCTGCAATCTTCGGTTTAACGGCGCCGCAGGCGCATGCAAAGATTGATTCAAGTGCCACTTTGGCAAAGCTGGCGCACGATCCGGCGATTCTGCGATTCCTGGAGTATCTTTTGGGCATCGCCTCCGCCAATGGTCAGCACTTCGTCCTGACTCCTCTTCTCGGCTACCCGCAATACTTTTTTATGTACAGCGTTTTGCTTGTTGCGATAGCCGGTCAGACGCTCGGGATGATGATTGTAGCGGTCAAAGTAACGACGGGAACATTCCGCCGGCCTGCCATCTGGCACGTGCTTTGGCGTTACATTCTCACGCCGCTCGCACTGGGCAGTTTCATTTTTGGGCCTCTGGTGCGAATTCAATTGCACGACCGTTTTTCTAGTACGCGAGTCGTGCGATTGGAGCGGGCGTTCGAGCGGGTTGCGTCGCCCGCATAAAAGGTTCAAGCAGGGCCTAGGACTTTGTCCTACAACTCGCACCACAAAATGACCGGCGTTCCCGGCGGCCTGCCGGATTTCGTGTGTCCAGGAGGTTCTGCGGCGTGAAAATCGTGGTAACGCTCAAATTAGTCCCCGATCCTAACGCGGAGAAACGCATCGATTTGACAACCAAGCGGCTCGTGCGCCACGGCGCGGAAACGGTCATCAACCCATACGATGAATACGCCATTGAAGCTGCCCTCCAGCTGAAAACGAAAGTGGGCGGCGACACGACGGTAACGGTTCTTAGCATGGTGCCGGAAAGCGGCAAAGAGACGGTCCGCAAAGCACTTGCTATGGGCGTCGATGACGCGGTACTCGTTAGCGACCCTCTTCTCGGGGGAAGCGACGTGTGGGGTACCGCGCTGGTGCTCGCTCACGCCTTGAGAAAACTGGGATTCGATCTTGTCGTGTGCGGCGGATTGTCCGACGATGGCAGCACTGGCGGGGTGCCCGGCGCACTGGCGGAATATCTCGGAGTGCCTGGTTTAACCAACCTTCGTCATGTCGATGTCAGCGACGGCACGCTAAAAGCCCAGCGTGAAACCGACACTGGCTACCAAGTAATACGTGGACCTCTGCCGGCGGTCGTAAGCGTTACGATGGCAGTGGGAGAACCGCGCTACCCTTCGTTGAAAGGCATCATGGGCGCCAAGAAAAAGACCATGAACATCATGTCGCTGGCCGACCTTGGATTGGATCAAGCGGTCGGCTCAAAAACCGAAGTCGTCAACATTGCCCCTCCCGTGCCGCGGCCGAAAGGTCAAACAGTTCATGCCACGAGCGGGGTCGAAGGCGCCAAACTGATCTTTGATTTTATTAAAGAAAAGAAACTGATATAAACAACGTCATCGTCTTTGTCGAACACGACCGAGGGCAGACCCGTAAGGTCACCTTCGAGCTGGCAACGCAAGCACATCGTTTAGCCGATGCTCTCGGCGGAAAAACGCATGCCGTCGTTCTGGGGCATGGTGGACGCGCGGTGGTTGAGCAACTTAAGAAATACCCGCTCGACGTTATTCACCTAACCGAAGACCCCGACGTTGAGAAGTTTCTCATCGATCCCGAGGTCGACTATGTAGAGGCCGTGGCCAGAGAAGCGGGACCATCGCTTATTCTTGTGCCGAACACCATGCTAGGCCGCGATATAGGCAGCCGTCTTGCGGCGCGCCTGAACGCCGGCATGACGTCGGACGTGACGGAAACCGTCGTCCGCGATGGAAACGTCGACTGTATCTCACCAAAGCTAGGCGGTGCCGCGATTACGACGTGCACCTTTAAGAATGGGGGCTACGGCGTTGTCACGGTCCGCCCCAATTCGTTTGCTGCGCAGCCGAACGGCGGAATGCCGCACGTCGCGGAACTCGCGAAACCCTCCGGGAAGCAGTATGCTATGGTTGTTGAGAGCCACGTCGAAGAGGGTTCCAGCGAGATGGGGCTGGAGGAGGCTCCCGTTGTGGTCAGCGGGGGACGGGGGCTGGGTGGTCCACAGCCGTTCGAAACGCTTCTAAAGCCGCTGGCTGACGCACTTGGCGGCGCGGTGGGCGCAACCCGGGCTGCAGCGGACGCGGGATGGGTTCCGTACAGCCTTCAGATCGGGCAAACGGGCAAAACGGTAAGCCCGCAACTGTATATTGCATGCGGCATATCGGGAGCAATTCAACACAAAGTGGGAATGCGGTCTGCCGGGACCATCGTGGCCGTAAATAAGGATGGCAGCGTACCACTGACGGAATTCGCGGACTTGTTCGTTGTTGGAGACGCGTTCCTGATCATCCCGGAGCTGACTAAAATGGTGCTGGCAGCAAAGGCCGCCCACGTGTAACGAACACCGCTTAAAACTCGTTCATTCTCAGATCACCGCGAGCGCGCGGCCGCTAAAGAATAGGATACATATACTTGATCCAGCCGTTTGTGCGTAACGCACTTTTGTTTGTCGTTTTTGTCGTCGCCGGATTCGGCTTAGGGATGTCAACGAGCGGTGCGCGGCCGGCACGGCCCGCAACTCCTACGGCGGCGCCGTCAAGTTCGCCCGCCCCGTTGCCGACCGCGACGCCGGAACCACCCGATAAAGCCATCCCGCGATTGCAAGCCAAGATTAAAGCCAATCCCAACGACCAGCAATCCAAGGTGGACCTTGCGGCGCAGTTTGAGACCGTTGGGCGTCCGGACTTGGCGTTGCAACTAACTGCACAAGCGCTCGGTGCGGGCCAGAAAACCGCTCAAGCGTACTTTTTAGATGGCATCGCAAGCAAGCAGGTGGGCGGCCAGGAAGCTCGCGCCCTGTACGATTTCGAGCAAGCGTCGAACCTTGAACCGACCAATTCCCAAGTCTTGCTTGCGCTTACTGATACCTATCTTCGGCAAAAGCGCAACGCCGATGCCGAGCGCGTTGCCAAGCGCGCAATCACCTTCAATAAGGAAGATTCGCGCGCGTATATCAACTACGGCCTAGTGCTCGCACAAGAACGCAAGTACGATGACGCGCGCGCGCAATTCGAATCCGCACTCAAACTTAGTCCTAAGGACGCAAGTCCGGTCGTGCTCGAGGCTAAATCCTACCTGGATCAGAAGGCGATTCCAATTGCCTTGCAGACCCTTGATCGCGCATTGCAGATCGACCCCAAAAATGTAGAGGCCACCGTCAACAAGGCCCGCCTGCAAGGGTCGCAACACGATGTAACGCATGCTCTCGCGACGTATGAGAGCGCGCTAACGCTGCTAAACGACGCCGACGCAAAAGCCGCACTCGTCGATGAAGAGGCGGCCTTGCTGGCTTCAGAAAAGAGATCGAGCGAAGCCGAAGCGACGCTAAAAAGGGCGATAGCTGATTACCCAAACGTCTTGCGAGCTCACGTTGCCTACGGCGACTTTCTGGCGCAGAGCAATCAGTTGAGCAGAGCGGAGGCGGAGTGGACGCTGGGTCTTGGGCCAAACAGAGACAACCGAGAAGCACTCGGTCGCTTGGGCGAATATTATCTACGCACGGGAAAGCCGCAGTCAGCCGTCACCGATCTCAAGCGATTGACTGACCTTACTC
>JALZBG010000249.1 GCA_030947645.1 Vulcanimicrobiota bacterium
ATTCACAGTAACTCGCGGTGTATTGCGGCAAGACGCCACCGGGGCGCTACCGTCGAACCGGCGGAAAGGGCCTATGTTCGTCGCTGGGTCGAGCTTTGGGTTAAGGCCGACGGCAACTTTGCTAAGCGAAGCCTTCGCGGCGTGGAGAGTCGGGCCGCAATGCCGCCTCCGTCCGCAAAGAAGCCTCGCAGCCCGTACCGTCCCGAAACGCCTGCCGCCGAAGCGAACCCGTGGGCCACGCTAGACGCTCGCGACTTCCGACCGGCGTCAATTCGCAGGCTGCTACCGCGAGGGAACTATGACGACAAGTAGTCGATCATCTGGAACGCTCCTTAGGTGTCGCGGCCATAGCTCTGCTTAGGGAAAGACCTTAATGGGGTGCGGGGCGTACGGCTGGGCCACGTGGCGGGCAATGGCAGTCGCACTTTACGCTGCTTCCCTCCTACAAACACCCATTTGCCTTCGCACCAACGACGTTGGCTGTAAACGCGAGAATTGCAATCGCTATGGGTGGTTGAATTGAATGTGCAGAAGTCCGAGTACGCTGACACATTGCTCACTGAACTTGTTGGTCCTGACCCGGTTTCGTGGACGGTTAAGGATTGGACGTCAGGCCGCGGCGCTTTTACGCCGCTCGTAGTTGTTGGGTGAGAGGTAACCGAGCGCGGAATGCCGCCGGTGCGGGTTATACCACCCCTCGATAAAATCAAAGACCGCGAGCGACGCTTCACGTTGGTTCTTGAATCGGTGCTTCACGAGCAGCTCGCATTCGAGCGTTGCGTTGAAGCTTTCGGCCATCGCATTATCAAAGCAATCTCCAACGGATCCCATGGACGGGAGGACACTCGCTTCTTTGCAGCGCTTACCAAACGCGATCGACGTGTATTGGGAACCCTGGTCGGAATGATGCACGACTCCGCGTGGCTTGCGTCGATAAATGGCCATATTAAGCGCATCTAGGACGAGTTCTTTCCGCATATGATTTGCCATTGCCCACCCGACAATGCGACGGCTGAAGACGTCGAGAACGACGGCAAGGAACAGAAAACCAGACCACGTTGGGACGTACGTAATGTCAGCCACCCACAGACGGTCTGGCCGGTCGGCGGTGAACTGGCGATCGACGAGGTCCGGTGCCGGCCGCGCCTTCTTGTCACGCAGAGTCGTCACGATGAATTTGCGTCGCGAAGCGCCGCAAAATCGGCGTTCGCGCATCAAACGTGCCACGCGCTTGCCCGAAACCGAGATGCCGTCGTCTTGGAGTTCGGCATGGACGCGCGGGCGACCATATGTTGAACGCGAGCGCAGGTAGATGGCTTCAATGCGGTCGCCTAACAGCATGTCGATCTGCCGCCGCTGCGAGGGCTCTCGCTTGCACCAGGCATAGTAGCCGCTCGCGGAGACAGCGAGATTGCGGCACAGCGCGGTGACCGGATACTTGGCTTGATGCGCTCTCACGAATCCGAAGACTTCCTCGGAATCGTTTCGGCCTCCCGAGCGAACCAAGCCGTTGCTTTTCCCAGGATCTCGGCGTCCATTCTGAGGCGCTTGTTCTCACGCCGCAATCGGCTAAGTTCGTCGCGTTCGACGGTTGTCAAACCGTCATCACGGCGCCCGACATTTAGATCGTCTTGCTTGAGCCAATTCGTGATCGTCTGCCGAGAGAGGTCGAACTCACGCGAGACCTCGTTGGTGCTGCGTCCCGATCGGACCAGTTCCACAATTTTATGCCGGAATTCCGGCGGATAGCTTCCGGGGTGTTTGCCCATTGCGGACTCTTTCTCCGTAAAACGGAAAGTGTCCACGGAAACGGGCCAAGATCAATTAGCCCAAAGCGTTCTGCGCTCGGGATAAATTCCGTCGGAAGTGCGACATCTCCATCTTCATCGAGCATCCGCAGCAGAAGTTCATGGCGGTCGATTCTGTTAGTCGCAAGATTCAAGATCGGTTGGGCGAGCAATACAAAACGATCGTACAACAATGCAGTGCGAATACGTTCAACCCATGAAAGACTTTCTTTCAATTTAGCCTTCGGCTCCGTGACTGAAAGCGTTAACGATACGCGATTACGCCCCGCCTTCTTTGCGTCATACATTGCGACGTCGGCGGCGACAAGGACATCTTGCGCGCTTGCATGTTGCCCACAATCGACGAATACGACGCCGATACTCGCGCTCACATGCAAGGACCGCATGGCAG
>JALZBG010000033.1 GCA_030947645.1 Vulcanimicrobiota bacterium
CCACTTTTACACGACGAACATGCAGCGCTCGGCAGCGCGCCGTTTTCGCATAGAGAGCGCGCTGCACCGCGCGCTTGAAAAAAACCAATTTCGCATGCATTATCAACCACTGCTGAGCGTAGGAACCGGGAATATCGCGGCAACGGAAGCCCTGCTACGCTGGGACGATGAAACCCTGGGTCCAATGAACCCAAGCGATTTTATTCCATTCGCTGAAGAAACCGGACTCATCGTGCCGATTGGCGAGTGGGTGTTCAAGCAAACCTGCGCGCAGGCAAAAGCTTGGAACGCGGCCGGATATCCTGTGCGCATGTTTATCAATGTCTCGGCACGTCAATTGAGTTCCGGTTCGTTGGTCGAGCTTCTGCGCGCTGCGCTTGCCGAGAGCGTTCTCGAGCCGCAACTGATTGTGTTGGAATTAACGGAAAGCTCATTCATTAATACGACGCCGGAAACGCTCGCGCGGCTGCGCGAGCTCAAGGCGATGGGAGTTGGTTTGGCCATTGACGACTTCGGAATGGGGTATTCGTCCCTCAATTACTTGCGCCGCCTCCCGATAGATTCGCTCAAGATCGATCGCTCCTTCCTCACCGATATCGTCCGCGATCGGTTCAACCAGTCGATCGTGCGCGCGATCGTCGGCGTGGCGCATGACCTCGGATTGCAAGTCATCGCCGAGGGCGTCGAGAGCACCGAACAATACGCATTTTTGGCAGACTTGGATTGTGACTTATGGCAAGGTTTCTATTCAAGCGAGGCGCAATCGCCCGAGATCATAACCGATTTGTTGCGCAACCAGCAGAAAAACGTTGTGTCGCTGGATGGATTCAGAAAGCGGCTCTCCGTCTAGCAGTTAAAAAGGTTGACGTGTTACCGAAGGGCGCCTTCACTGTAGTATCTCAAATTCTCCGCGATCACTGGACTTGGTGCCCTGGAAGGGACTTGAACCCCTACGGCCTTGCGGCCACTGATACCTGAAACCAGCGCGTCTACCAATTCCGCCACCAGGGCATGCACCAACGCGCGGATTCACTCGCCTTTCCGCTGCAACCTTCACCTTAACGATGCGGTTTGAGGGCAACACAGGTCCATGGTGGTGCAATGAGTTTTGGTTTACGTTTGGTTAGCGACGAGCACGACGAGAGCGCCCTCGACGCCTATTCGCTAGCCGTAACGCAAGCCGCCGAGCGGGTGAGCCCGTCGGTAGTCAGCATCGAAGCGCGAAGAGCGCGCTCCGCTTCAGGCTCCGGATTTATCTTTACGCCCGACGGCTTCGTTCTTACGAACAGCCATGTCGTGCACGGCGCTGGAGCTTTATCCGTTTCCTTCCTCGATGGTCGCGAGTTACCGGCAAGCCTCATCGGCGAAGATCCTCACACTGATTTGGCGGTGATTCGCGTCGATTCGGCGACCCTTCAGGCTGCTCGGCTCGGCGATTCTGCAGCGCTGCGCCCCGGCAGGTTGGTCGTTGCCGTGGGTAATCCATACGGCCTTCAATACACCGTCACGGCCGGCGTGGTCAGTGCACTTGGACGGACGTTGCGTTCCCAGTCCGGGCGCCTCATGGATAACATCATTCAAACCGACGCCGCGCTCAATCCAGGCAACTCCGGAGGACCGCTGGTAACGGCGGACGGCGCAGTGGTCGGAGTCAACACCGCCGTTTTCCCAGGCCAAGGCATCTGTTTCGCTATTGCGATCAATACGGGCAAACACGTTGCGGGGCTGCTAATACGAGACGGCAAGATACGCCGCGGTTACCTCGGCGTGGCGGGACAAGATGTCGAAATTCCTGCGCGCTTCAGGCGCCGCCACAACATGGCGCAACGCAGCGGTGTGCTGGTCGTTTCCGTCGAACCGGGAAGCCCGGCAGCCGTTTGCAAGATTCAAGAAGGTGATTTGCTCGTTAGATTCGATGAGAAACCGTTGGGAGGAATCGACGATCTGCATCGCTACCTGACAATGATTGACTTGTCGCGCAGTTATAAGCTCGTCGCTCTACGAAAAGCGGAACGGATTGAAAGCATCATATTACCGATCGAGGCAGACGCGGCCTAAAACAATTTCATGATACGGGCTCTGGTTCCAATCTTAGGAATCACGTTCATCGACATCATGGGATTCAGCATTCTCATACCGGTGTTGCCCTATTTCGCCCAGCATTTGCATGCCTCACCGCTGACCATCGGCATCTTGTTTTCGACGTTTGCCGCCTGCCAGCTGGTCGCAGGACCGTTGTGGGGAAACGTCAGCGATCGCATTGGCCGCAAAGCAGTGCTGGTGATTAGCCAGATCGGCGCGACGTTGGGCTGGGGACTGCTGGCCTTCTCACACACGATCGTACTAGTATTCTTGGCCCGCATCATTGAGGGTCTTTCCGGCGGCAATATCAGCGTGACGCAAGCCTATGTCTCGGACTTGGTGGAACCCGCAAAGCGGTCCCGCGCTTTCGGATACGTCGGCGGTGCTTTCAGCGCGGGCTTCGTTTTTGGACCGCTAATCGGTTACGTCCTGTTGCGCTTGGGCGGGTATTCGGCGCCGTTTCTTGGAGCGGCGGCGTTGCAATTCTTGACACTCATCATTACCATCGTCATGCTGCCTGAGTCGCGCAGCAAAGATCCGCTGGAAAAGGTTGCCACCTTTGCCGACATTACGCGCAGTTTAAGCGATCCTAACGTGGCGCCGGTTTTGTGGCAAAAGCTTGCGTATTCGCTCGGTTTGTACGCCTGGTTTGCCGTGCTCTCGCTCTATCTCAACGCGCAATTCGGATTTGATCTCAGCCGCACCATGTTGTTCTTCTCCGGCTGGGGTGTGCTAAGCGTGATACTGCAACTCACCATCGTGGGACCGATGTCGGACCGCTTTGGTGACCGCGGGATGTCGAACATTGGAATCGCTTCGTGCGTCGCTTCGTTTGCGCTCGTGCCGTTCGCCCACGGCTGGGTAACGCTGTGTGCCGTGTTCGTCCTGTTTGGCTTAGGAATGGCGCTCTCGAACCCCGGCATCACCTCGCTGATCAGTAACGCCGCGCCGAGTAATGCGCGAGGGACCATTCTGGGCGTCGCATCTTCGCTCGACAATCTTTCCGGCGTCGCTACGCCGCCCTTGTCCACTGCGATGTTGCAGCGCTTCGGCTCGCCGTATGCGGGCTTAGTGTCCTTCGCGTTCACCTTTGTGGCGCTCGTCTTGGGACTCTCCGCAGCTCGCCGGGAGTCCGTCTCGCTGGAGCGCGAAACCTAGGCGGCCGTACGTTTGCGCCGCTTGGGCGCTGCGCCGTTGCCGGCGCTGGCAGTTTTCGCGGGGCGATGCTTCTTCGTTTCTTCAAGGCTCTGCTGCAACACATCCATCAAGTTGACTACGCTCGAGCGGGCCGGAGCTTTGGTGGCCGCTTTTGGCACTTCTTTACCAGCAGCGCGCGCTTCGATCATCGCAAGCAGCTCTTCATGATATTTGTTTTTGAACGCCTCCGGTTCGAACTGTTCCGCCGACATGGTGTCGATGAGCAATTTTGCCACTTTCATTTCGCCTTCCGGCATTTTCTCGGCGGCGGGAAAATCCAGTGACTGAGGCTGTACGATCTCATCGGCCCAATGCATCAGTTCCAAAACCAGGGCATCGCCGATCGGTTTTATCGCTGCCAGGTGTTCTTTGGACCGAATGACCACTCGAGCAACGCCGACCTTTCCCGCTTTATTCAAAGCCTCGCGCAAAAGGGCGTATGCGTGCCGGCCTTTTTTTTCCGGCTCTAGATAATACGGCTTATCGAAATACATCGGATTGATTCCCGAAAGCTCGACGAATTCGACAATGTCCACCGACTGCGTTGCCTCAACGTTGACTCGCTTGAAATCTTCGTCTTTGAGAATAACGTACTGACCCTTTTCGTATTCGTACCCTTTGACGATCTCTTCCCAGGGCACGTTCTTTCCACAGACGCTGCACTTGCGTTCGTACTGGATGCGGCCTTCGTCTTTCTCGTGAAGCATATTAAAGGACAACTCGTTTGTGCGAACGGCAGTGAACAGCTTCACCGGTATGGTCACGAGTCCGAAATTGATTGCTCCGCTCCAAATTGCGTGTGGCATGGTCTACATCTCCCAAAGATTGCGCGCTTTCTCCAGCGCCGGTTCCAAACGCTGTTCGCGCCAGTGCTTGCCGCCCCATAGGTCGCCGTCTTTGCGCAGGCGGGCCGGGGCATTCTTCATCGTCCAACGCGCGAACTCAACCTGGGGCTCTTTCGTCCGTTTGCGGGCGAACTCTTCGACTTCCGACCAATCGAGGGGCATGGAGACCGGGGCGCCCGCCCGCGCGCGAACGACAAAGGGCGGCACCAAGGTCTTCCCCCTACCCACTTGCACGTAGTCCAAATAGACGGTGCCGCGCTCGCGGCGGGCGGTCGTGCGCTGCAGCGTCGTCTCCTTAGGATGCAGGGCAGCTATGCGCCGGGCGGCGATTTCAGCGAACTGTTTCACCGGCTCGTAGTCGTACACGGGCTTCAGCGGGACGACGACGTGCATCCCTGTCCCCCCGGAGGTCTTCACGAGCGCGCGTAAGCCAATCTGCACAAATAGATCGCGAAATGCGAGCGCTACCTTCGTCAGGGTTCTCAGAGTGCACCCTTCCCACGGATCGAGGTCAAAGAGCACGTAGTCAGGGTTGTCCAAGCTGGTAACGCGCGACGTCCAAACGTGCAGCACGATCGAAGCGAGATTAGCGCAGTACAGAAGGGTCGCCTCATCGTTGCATACGATGTAGTCAATGTTCAAGCGTTTTTCGCCGTAGGATGCAACGGGCGCCGTCACGATCCAATCGGGGACGCCGCGCGGCGCCTGTTTTTCAAAAAATGACTGCGCGTGGATGCCGTTCGGATAGCGTTGTAAGGTCAGCGGCCGGTCTTGCAAGTGTGGAAGCAGCCAGGGGCCCACCGTGCGATAATAGGTGATTAAATCGCCTTTGGTCAGACCGTCTTCGGGCCACAGGACCTTCTCAAAATTGGAGATCGCCAGCATGCGTCCATCGACGTTGAGGCTTTGCTTCTTGGCGGCGGGCAATTACGCAATCTCGCCGGTGTCGACGGGGACTTCACGCACGCAAGAGCTGGGATCTTTGTCGCTGCGTAGTCCTAAAAACGCCGGATGACGCATCGAGCCGTCGCGCGTCCACTCGGTGAAGCGCACTTGGGCGACGAGACTTGGTTTGACCCAGTGGCTGCGCGTATTCGTTTTGATCCGCTGCGCGAAAGGCGATGTATCCACGTGCAAGTCTTGCAGTTGTTTATAGATGGAACTGAGTTTCTTCTCATCGAAACCAGTACCCACATGGCCGGCGTACCGAAATTGGCCTTTATCGTCGTATAACCCGAGCAGGAGCGCACCGAAACCTTTGCGACTTCCCCGGGGCTCGGTGTACCCGCCGATTACACACTCCTGGACTAACTGCGCTTTGATCTTGACCCAGTCGCGGCTGCGCCTCTGGACGTACGGCGAATCACGCTTCTTGCCGACGATGCCTTCAAGGTGCTGGCGCTGCGCCTGTTCGTACAGCGCGATTCCTGTCTGCACGACGTGTTTTGAGTACATCACGGCATCGTGAGGTGCGAGCAAATTTTCCAGCAAGCGCTTCCGCTCTTCGAGCGGGCTCTGGCGCACGTCTTTGCCGTCCGCGTACAGAACGTCAAAGGCAACAAACGTGAGCGGGTAACGCGTTTGCGCGGCAGTCCGCCGTCCAGGGCGATGCTGATCAAAACTCCCCTGCAAGCGCTGAAACGAGGAGCGTCCCTGTGCGTCCAGGCTGACGATTTCTCCATCCACGATTATAGGCAGACTCGTGAAAGCGCTGCCGATGTCGGCAAGCTCACCGAACTGTTGGAGGAAATCCAGGCCGTTGCGCGAGGTCAGCGACACCGTGCCGTCTTTACGCACGATACAAATCGCGCGATAGCCATCCCATTTTATCTCAAAGAGCCAATTTTGGTTATCGAACGGTCGCTCGACGAGCGTCGCCAGCATCGGAGTAACGATGGTGGGGAGCTTATCAGAGCTTGCTTTTTTTTTTGGCGAGGCGGATTTGGCTCCATTGGCAGCCGCCGGCCGATTTGAAATCCAGCGGGGCGCATTTGACTCCTTAGCAAGCTCCACGAGGGTTCGCCCGCTCTTGATCGATTTGTTGTCTTTTTCGATGTCGTACGCAGGGTTGACATATTCGTCTTTATCCTTGATGAGCAACCAAGGATCACCGTCCGCATCGCGACCGTGTATCTTGACCAAGGTAAATTCGCCGCGCATCTTCTTGCCGCTTAGAATAAATTTTATTTTGCCGTTGCCGATTTCATCAGCCGGGTCGATACCTTCGGCCAATTTGTACGTCCCGCTATCCCACACGATCACTTCGCCGGCCCCGTAATTCCCTTTGGGGATGATGCCTTCAAAATCGCGGTACTCCAGCGGGTGATCCTCGACGTGCATGGCCAAGCGGCGATCGCCCAACGCCAGCGACGGCCCCTTGGGCACCGCCCAGGATTTCAGAACGCCGTCGGCTTCTAACCGAAAATCGTAATGCAAGCGCGTGGCCCGGTGCTTTTGGATGACAAAGCGCAGCCGCTTGCCACTGGAGGCCTTTGCGCCTTCCGGTTCTGGGGTGTGCGTGAACGTACGCTTTTGAGCGTATTTTTGCAGCGAGCCCCGTTCGCGCGCCGGACGGGGCTTAGTCGGCATTCGCTACACTCGGGCTCCGCGTCCGGTCAGAAGGTTGATGACGAGTAGCACCAATGCGACCACGATCACTAAGTGAATGATGGAACCCAAATGGAACACGGTAAATCCAAGCAACCAGAAGATCGCCAAGATCACAATGATCGCCCATAAAAGTCCGGCCATGAATCTGCTCCCTTTCCGCCGCAACAGCGCCGATGCGGTAGTCAGGTTTCTACCCACGCGATAAGCGGCTAAACCCCCCAAGCTTTCCCGGCGCAGAGACCAAAGGGCTAGCTCAGGACGCGCTCGGAGAGACTACTTGTTTGTCGTCGTTTGGGAAGACCCGTTATTGTTGGCGCCGCTATTGTCCGCGGGCGGGTTGTTGATGGTTGTCTTGGTCGTGCTGTTTGATGTATCGGAGTTTGTCCAGGGACGCCACACGAACAGCGCGATGACGATGGCGACAACGATGACGGCGATGATGCCGAAAGTCGCTATCGAGCCGTTGTTGTCGCGAACGATAACTTCGCGATCATTCATATCACAAGTCCTCCTCAGCAAGTAAGCCAACGTGTTGTTTACCCATAAGCGGGAAGCGCAAACCGCGCTACGACGTCGAACCCTCCAGCGGTGTGGAACTGGATCGGCGCGGCGCTTGCGGGCTCTTGCACCCTGTTGGCACTCCGCCAGGCGCGGCTGCCGTCGGCTTCATTCTATGAAATGATGGTTTACGGCATGTCGGCGCATTCTCATTGCCGGTTCGCACTGCTTAGCGCAAGTTTTACACTGGTCTTTCTGGCAGGCAACGTATGGGCGCGCCTGCCAACCCTGCCACTCTTAGGGCTGTACACGGTTCTTGCGATACTGTATGGTGCGTCGTTTGTCCGCGGCGCGACGGGAGAAGATGAATGGTGACGACTCAAGCGTTTCACTTTTCGCCGCGGCCGAACCGCGCGGCCGAGATTGCCTGGCGCACTTGGTCACCGCAGGCGTTTGCGGAAGCACAAGATTCCGACCGGCCCATCTTACTTTCAATTTCTGCCGTATGGTGCCATTGGTGTCACGTCATGGATGAGACCAGCTACTCCGACCCTGATGTCATCGCGTACATCAACGAACATTTTGTTCCGCTTCGGGTAGACAACGACCGCCGGCCGGACATTAACGCGCGCTATAATATGGGCGGATGGCCGACCACCGCGTTCCTTTCTCCTGAGGGATCGACCCTGACTGGGGCCACCTATCTTCCGCCACGTGACCTGTTGCGCACATTGCAAAACGTCAAGACGTTTTATGGCGAGAACAAAGCACAGATCGCGCAACGGCTTAACGAGGCGCAAGCACGGCAGCGTCCGGTTCAAAGCGCGCAGGCCGACGCTTTACGTCCGAGCATGATTACGCGTATCGTTGAGGAGATCAGCGATAGTTACGATGCCGAGTACGGCGGCTTCGGCATCGAGCCAAAGTTTCCACAAACCGACGTGCTCGAGCTGTTGCTTTTGGAATATCGCGTCACAAATGAACAACGGCTCTATGATATGGTCGCGCGGACGATGCTCGCCATGGCGAGCGGCGGAATGTACGATCACGTGGAAGGCGGCTTTTTTCGATACTCAACGACGCGAGATTGGTCCGTTCCCCACTTTGAAAAAATGACCGACGACCATGCCGGCTTTTTGCGCATTCTCACAGGACTATACAAGCTGGCAAACACCAGCGATTTCCGGGCTACGCTGCTCTCGGCCACGGCCTACATTCGGACGACGCTGCGCGACCCCCATACCGGCTTGTTTGCCGGGAGTCAAGACGCTGACGAAGAGTACTTCTCCTTGCCGCTCGAGCAACGCAAACTACGGCAAGCGCCGTACGTGGATCGAACGTCGTACTCCAATTGGACCGCCTCTTTGGCCGGCGCGCTTTGTGCGGCCGGTGATGTATTGGCGGATGATGATATTACCCGTGAAGCAGTCGCCGCCCTCGAGACACTCCATGCTAGCATGAGAGATGAAGCCGGGCTATTGTTTCACTATTTGGAACCGGGCGGGGCACCGCAAGTCTCGGGCCTCCTGGCCGATCAGGCCGCCTACCTGCGAGCGCTGCTCGATGCGCACGAGTACACAGGCGAGCCGCGCTTCTTGCTACGCGCCCGAGACCTCGCCGACACAATCGCGGAAAAATTGTCCTCTCCTGATGGCGGTTTTTTCGATCATGCAAACGCGGCGCAAGCTCTGGGCAACGTAAAGATTGTCGATCGTCCCCTGGCTGACAACGGGTTGATGGCCGACTCATTGCTGCGTCTGGCCGCAATCGCGACCGAATCACGGTACGGCGAGGTCGCCGAAAAAACTCTACGCGTTTTCGCTCGAACCTATGGAAAGGCTGGATCCTTCGCGGCCACGTACACTCGGGCGCTGCGGCGCTATCTTTCCGCTTCGTGCTGCGTGAGGCTGATCGGTACGATCGAGCAGTTGACCGAATTCCGCGACGCGTCGTTGAACCTGCCGGATCCCCTGCGCGTGCTGCACACGATTCCCCCGCAAGATCAAGCTACGCTGCAGAGTTTCAGTTATTCTGACCACAAGACGCCCGTCGCTTACGTTTGCGTCGGCACGACGTGCGCTCCGCCCGCGTACTCGCCGGAGGAAATCAGATCTGCCTACGAGCGCCTCATGTAATCAATCGTTACCATTCCGTGCGTAGAAATGTGTTCCAAAACCACGTTCCCCACAATCCGACCACACACGAATAGGCGATGAGAATCTTGCCCCATGACGGCAAACCGTTACGGACGCCAACTGCCGTCAAGGCAAACATGAAGGGTTCGAAATCCAGTGCGTGCCGCATGCCGAACTGCGTGAAGCCGTTAACGTAGTATAAGAACGATGGAACGGCAACCAGCAGGGTAGCGCTCCACATCGCCAAGACGAAACGGCGCGGTTGCCGCGCGAGAAACGCGAGGACCAAAGCGGGGCTGGTCCAGGTAAGCGCCATTCCGGTAATCTCCGGTTGCACCCACGGGTAACTCCGCAGCCAAGTTGGCGGTTGCAGGAAAAACGATTGAAGCTGATACGGCAGATATTCTATACGGAAAGGCGAGCCCGACGGCATCCCGGCTGGATCGCGATGGTACCATTCCGTGTAGCCGATGTCGGCAAACGTGCCCCACCTGGCTTCGTTGTAGGCAACCCAAAGGACCGCTGCCGGGACCAGTGTGAGCCCGAAGTCAAATAGGCGCCGCCGCAGTTGAGCCGGTGAATCGTTCTCTCGCTCGCCAGACGTGCCAAGCAGATAGGCGTAAACGGGAAGCGCCAAGATCATGCTGAAACGCGACTCGCAAGCACAAATGCCGAAAAGCGCTACCAGATAAGCACGGCGCTTCCCAACAAGTTCGACCAGCGCAAGGAGCGTAAAACACACGGCACTGACGTGTGCAAGGAACCACACGTCACCGAGCATCGCGCACCACAACAGATCTGTGCCTGCAAGCAAAAATGCGCAGAGCCAGCAATTCGTGCGCCACGGGACTTCGAGACGCTCACAGAGTTCCCAGGCGGCGCCAATAGCAACGCCCGCCAAGAGAACAGCAAGCGGTGTTTGGTTGGCGTTTGTTCCCAGCAGTTTGACAAGCGGGAAGAGAAGAATTGCCGGCAGCGGGGCTTCGATCACATAATACTGGCCCCTGTAGAGTAAGGCATCGATATAGTCGCCGGGCCAGTTAATCGCGAGGTGTCCGTGCGCCATGGCATCTGCCAAGAGCACATAGTTATTGTAGGGCGTCCAGCGCAAATGTGACGCAACCGCAACGAATAGAAATGCCGTTGCACCTGCATAGAACGAACGCTTCATCGTGCGCCCATTTTTTTTAGTTGTACTTCGTAGAGCGAACGACTAGGACCGGCTACCCTACTCAAGCGGTAGTTCGGTACGTGCAAGCCGGAGTCCGATGCCAAAAAAATGGGACGCACGCGCAACCAGCGCTTATACCGACCTGCGTACTGGTTCGGCCAAGCGACGACAACGATGCGACCACCCATGCTGTGCTTCACATACGCAGCATAGCCTAATGGCGTCGCGTAATTCCAAGCGGCGACGATGATGCTATTGTGGGGCGTTACCCGTTGCACGTCGGCGATGAACTGGTCTGCGGAAGCGTCCGTTCTTTGAGTAACGAACTCCTCAACCGATCGATGGACTCGCAACATCAAAACGGCAGCGAGGATAACCATTCCAATACGCACCACGGCTTGACCAGATCTCGGCAGCGCTCTGCGAAGGCTCTCAAGCACCGCGGCCAGTCCGACCGCAACGAACAACGACGTGATCCACAACGTGATGAGCAGGTAACGGTCAGGGTCCGCCAGGGCGCGATAGCTATTGATGAAGGGGACCGGGACCAATGCCAAGAGTAAAAATGCAATGCAAATGCCGCGCTCCCGGCGATATTGCGTGAAAATCCCGTAGAGCGCAATCGTACCTACCGCGCCGTAATGAATCCACTCGCGAGTGAGAAGGTATCGCAGGAACGTGCCATAGTGACGCACATCGAAAATTCCCAAGAGACCCTCCCGGACGTCAAAGTCGCTTCCCGTCGTGAGTCGTAGAAATCCAGCGAGAGTGCTCGGGTGATTGTAATCCCAAAACGGCATTCCGCCTACAAAGCCAAGACTGGTCGTCGGATCAAGCGCAGCGTGCGTAACGATCGAGCTGCGGATCGGCAAGTATGCATACGGCAAAAGACCGATCGCGGCGGCCGCGAGAGCTATGGCTATCGTTCTAGGTTCTCTCGCACGTCGCTCCACCATTGTGAGAAGAATGAGTCCCGGCAAGCTGAGTGCGGCGATCCCGTGAGTTGACTCGGCTAATCCAAATGACAGCCATCCCATAAAAAGGCGCCGGCGCTCGAGCGTCGTCCTCCAAACGATCAGTTCATAAATTGCGACTACCCGAAGCAATAGTGAGAGCGACTGCACTTCCGTTCGCGTCGCGTAGCTCCAGACCAGCGTCCCTGCCGCAAAAAACATTGCGCCGAACAACGCAGCAAGTCGGTTGCCACAAAAACGCAGCCCGAGCTGGTACGCGTATGCAGATGATAAGGACATGGCGACGGCACACATAAGCGTCGTTCGCCACGCGATGTTTCCGAAGGGCACCGCGTGCGTGAAGAGCCAGCCGAGCAAAATGAAGGTTGGAAATCCGGTGGGGTGCGCGATCCCCAGAATGTACGGCACCGTCTGCAGTTCGCCCGTATCCCAAAAATTTACCGAGGGGTTCGCCGTCGAGCAGTAGGCGATCAGCGGGAGAAGAAAGGCGGCGACGACCGGCAATCGTTGCAGCAGCCCCGGCCCTAGGGTGCGACTGAAGATGTCGGAAGTGGCCGCGGTTGCTCGAAGGTAGATTGCGGTAAACTCTTTGGAAAGCGGTATCCGCTCCAAACGATGCGCTCCTGCGCGGGATGGCCCGCGAGCTCTGCGTTCACCGCTGCCAGGACAGGAACCCAATACCGCTCGGATTTCGCATACATAACGACCCCACTGCCACGCGCGAGACCGCCTTGCGTCTTGAAGTGAATCGCAGTCGGCAAATACGTCAGTCCATCGATGGAAACCGATTCAACCGAGAAATTTGCCGCGCGCAACGGTATCGTGCGGTACACGTACCCCAGATGTTTTCCAAACTTTTTTACGCCTTGAAATAGAAAAAAGTATGGACCGGGGCGGGGCGCCAACCGACGTACCACGTAGCGATCTTCGTGCCGGATGATGCGAATGTGGGGTGGATTGATCGCTTGTCCGTCCACATAGCTAATTTCATCTCGCTGCACTGTTCCGGTACGGTAAATGCGATGCCGTTGTTCGATGACATGAGGACCTGCTTGGGAAATACTGTAGTCAAAAACGACCGTGCGTGGAAGCGCCGTCTTCTCGAGCGCTGCGGCATACCGCGCAAGCACTTCCTGAGAGTCGAGTTGGGCCGGCGTTCTCGGCGCAGCAGCCGTAGCACCGAGCATAAGCAGCATCGTAGCGATGCGGCGGCGCATTTATCCCAGCAGAGCCTTGCGGATTGCCGTAATTGCATCGGGGGCGGCAGCCACTTTTCTTCCGGCACCTTGTGCTTGCGCCGCAGCGCCACCACCGCGTCCTTCGACCAGCGCGGCCGCAGCTTTCAGAAGGTTACCGGCGTGCACCCCGCTCTTCACCATGTCGTCACTGGCGCTAACCAGCAAACTGACAGTCCCGTTATCGATCCCGGCAAGCGCAACTACGCCGCTGTGCAGGCGCTGGCGAATGGCACTTGCCAGATGCTTGAGCGCCTCGGCGTTTGCTTCATGCACGAGCGCGCCGACAAAAGGTTTGCCGCCGATGGTTTCCTTTTGATCTACGTATGTCTGTGCATCGGATGCGGCCAGCCTTGCCTTCAACTCGCCGAGCGCGTTGTGCAACTCACGCAGATCCCGTTGCAGCCGGGCAACCCGTTCTGCCAGTTCATCAGGTTTTGCAGATAGCGTTTGAGAAAGCTCGCCGACCAACAGTTGTTGGCGCTCAACGTGCTCTTCGGCGGCTTTCGAGACCACGGATTCGATGCGCCGGATACCGCTTCCGATAGACGATTCACTGAGGATGACGAAGAGCCCGAGTTCTCCGGTCGAATGCGCGTGCGTGCCGCCGCAGAACTCAACAGACGAACCGGCTTTGACCACTCGCACCGAATCACCATACTTCTCGCCGGCCATGGAAATGGCTCCGCGCGCACGCGCTTCCGCGATCGGCAACACTTCCGTGACCAGCGGTGCATCCTCACGAATCATTTGGTTGACACGACGGGAAACGTCGTGCCGCTGCTGCGGCGTCAGCGCGCCCGGTGAGTGAAAGTCAAAGCGCATCCGATCGATTCCCACCCAAGAACCGGCTTGCGCGACATCTTCACCCAATACGTCCTTGAGCGCGCGTTGCAGAAGATGCGCCGAGGTGTGATGCCGTCGAATTTCTTCGCGCCACTCTGGAGCTACAACGGTCTTCGCCCGCTCGCCCGCATGCAGCGTTCCTGCGCGCATCGTGCCGTGGTGGGCGATCGCCTCGCCGATAAGCTGCGTGTCGAAAACCTCAAAGATAGCGTCCCCGACCCGGATTGTACCGCGATCGCCGATCTGTCCGCCCTTTTCCGCGTAAAACGAAGTCTTGTCGAGAACTACTTGCCCTTCTTGTTCGGCCTCGAGTTCCACGATTGGCTCCCCCATACGCATGAGCGCGAGGATCTCGCCTTCGGCTTCTAGCCCTTCATACCCCAAAAAATCGCTCGTTAGGACTTGCATATCGCTTACGGCAAGCGCAGAGCGTTTCGCTTTCGCATCGGCGCGGGCCCGGCTTCGCTGTTCGTTCATCGCGGCATCGAATTCTTCGGCGTCTACGGCGACGCCGCGTTCCGCGGCGATCTCTCTGGTGAGCTCGATCGGAAAGCCGTAGGTATCGTGCAGACGAAACGCGCTCGATCCGGAGA
>JALZBG010000123.1 GCA_030947645.1 Vulcanimicrobiota bacterium
CGTTGTTACGCAGCGTTCAGCGTTTGGAGAACTGGAAGCGCTTGCGCGCTCGTTTGCGTCCATACTTCTTTGATTCTTTTTCGCGAGGGTCGCGTGTCAGCAAACCGTGCCTGCGCAGCGGTTCGCGGAGCGACTCGTCCATCTCAAGCAGTGCGCGCGCGATTCCATGCCGGACGGCACCCGCTTGACCGGATATTCCGCCACCTTCGGCTTTCACCGTTACATCGAACCGAGACGTGCTTTGCGTGGCCTCCAGCGGCTGGCGAACGATCTGCTGCAGGCTCGCGCGTGGGAAGTAATCGTCCAGTGATTTCTTATTCACCGTAATGACGCCGCCGCCGAGCGTGAGGTTCACGCGTGCAATGGAGCGTTTCCGTCGACCCGTACCTTGAAATGCTTCGGCCAATATTTCTCCTAAATAAGGGGCTGGGGCTGCTGAGCTGAGTGGGGATGCGTCGTTCCCCTATATACTTTTAAACGCGTTAGCTGAACGTCGCGCATTCTGTTTGTCGGCAGCATGCCGCGCACCGCTCGTTCGATTAAGCGTTCCGGATGACCATCCCGCACTTCGGCAGCCGTTTCGGTATACAGTGCCCCCGGATAACCGCTGTGATGATAATACACTTTTTGCGTCCATTTATTGCCGCCAAGTTCGACCTTCTCGGCGTTGAGGACGACCACGTGATCGCCATCATCGATATGCGGAGTCCAGGTCGGCTTGAGCTTCCCCGAAAGCGCCCGCGCGATGCGCACAGCCAGAGTTCCAAGCCGCTGGCCGGCGGCGTCGACGATGTACCAGTCGTGCTTGGTGTCAGCAGTCTTCATGTTGAACGTACGCATCGAAAAGGGCCCTGCTAAAAAACGGAAAAGGTGCCGCCTCCCTCACGGGGGCAACCGAGGTATTGTATCCGAGAGCGCAAAGGGGTGTCAAGCTGGCGAATCGGCCATCTAGATATTAGCGATGGCGAAGTGATCGCGCCAGCTTAAATCTACCTTGCCGGGAGGGGCGGACGAGCCCTAAAGCGGCGCGGTGATAGACATGCGCCGCCGGGTATTGCGGCGCCGACTTTATCGCCTCAGTGGGGCTGATAGTTACGGTCTGCCGGCAAACGGTGCTTGAGCGTCTCAGAGAGTGATAACTCGTCTGACTTCTTTTTAGAAATCAGCCACAAGAGAATACCCACTCGTTTGGGGAGGAGCGAATTATTGCCACGATTGCGATGATTAAACGGATTGCAGAGGCGTCGCCGCGACCCAGGGCCAGGATAACCGGTGTAGTTTATTTGCTTTACTCCTGACGGCAGTATTCGCCACGTTCTTGGTTGGCCCGACGCTTGTTGTGTATAGCGACGCTCTCAACGTCTTCTCAATCGCGTGCTACATCGCTCTGGTCGTGCTTTTCTACGAGATGTTTGAGCCGGTGAACAGGAGCCTATCCTTATTCGCGGCGCTCTTAGGTCTCGCGGGATGCGCCGTTACGGCCTTTGGCGTCTTTGATCTCGCCCCGTCCAAGATCAGCCCCCTGTTATTTTTCGGACCATATTGCATCCTGATCGGCTACCTATTTTCAGATCGACTTTCCTGCCCCGGATTCTGGGCGTGCTGATGGCGTTTGCCGGTTTGGGCTGGTTAATCTTCCTGTCACCGCTGCTTGCGAATCATCTATCTTCCTACCTCAAGGTACTCGGCATCGTGGCGGAAGGGTTGCTAATGCTTTGGCTCCTCGCGTTCGGCGTGAACGTTCAACGATGGAAGGAGCGGGGCGCATCGCTTGGACGGAACCACCTTACCTTTGAAACGCCAGGCTTTCGGCCGTAAACACCAGCTAATGGCCCACCGCGGCGGCGATTCATAGACGCGCCGGGGCGCGATTCATCCGTGCTTCGACAAGCTCAGCATGACAAAACTAGGTCAGCGTGACGGTGATTCATGTAGAGTTTGACGGAAGGCCGCCAGTTTCAACGGAGGCTCGAAGAACGAATCGAAGCCATGGATGCGCATGTCACGCCCTAGCCTGGCGAAGGCGTTTCGGCAGTACGGTTTTTCACAGGAGGTGAAAACCCGGGTGTCTCCGTCGAAACTGCCAGCCTTCCGTCAAACGGCACCATGCGGCGTCGCATTATGATATAAAATTTGGCTGTACGAGTCGAAATCCGGATACCGGACTCCCGTCAGACATAACCCTTGGGGGGGCGCGGTATGTCCGGATGCGCGGCGGTCGCGTGCCGAAATTATTGCTGGAATGTCCTGGACATTGCGCTGCCCGGTCGCGATTTCGATCAGCGTTCCAACGATGATTCGCACCATGCGGTGTAAGAACCCGTCCGCACTAACTTCGACGCATACCAGATCGTCCCAACGCGTAACGTGAATTCCGTGCACGATGCGCACGGTTATTCCTGACTCGGGCAGAACGCCGCAAAAGGACCTGAAGTCGTGCTCTCCAACTAGCCCGTCCACGGCTTGCTCAACCAGCGCCAAATTCAGCGGCCGATACACGTGGTATGAATATCTGCGCAGCAATGCGCTGGGTGTGCGCCGGTTGAGAATTACATAGCAGTAGGTTCGTTGTCGTGCGCTAAAGCGCGCTGAGAAGCCGTCATCTACAATGGCTAAATCACGCACCGCGATATCACTGGGAAGATTGCTGTTTAGAGCTAACGCCAAACGGTCGAACGGAAATTCACGCTGGGTTGAAAACGAAATCACCTGTCCCGTCGCGTGAACGCCTGCGTCGGTTCGCCCGGCCGCCGCAATTTTCACAGGCTCGCTCAGTACTTGAGTCAAGGCCCTTTCCAATTCGCCGGCGACCGAGCGCAACTGCGGCTGAAATTGCAAGCCGCAAAAATCGGTTCCGTCGTATTCTACGACGGCGCGCAGAGTTCTACGCAGCGATCCGTCGAGGCACGTCGCGGCCCTCATCGAGGTCAAGCACGTCCGCCCAGGTCGTTACATCGTCCCGGTCCGGGGCGATGTTCTTACGAAGTTCCGTCAGGTACGCTAACGACTCGCCGACGGGTACAGTGGAAACCCACTTACGGTTCCATTCCTCAAGCTGGTCGGGCGATTTCTTATCGATAGATTGCTTTGCGTACTGCTCGATTTCATCATCGCTTTTCGCATTTTTCACAACCTTGAGATATTGCTCGTGATCGATTCCTAAAAATTCGAAGACAGCCTTGTCCATCGGGCAGTTATAATGGTACTCGCCGACGTTACCGTGCGCGGTCGCTTTGGCCTTGTCGGTCGTCCGCGCTAGTTGGACGACGCCACGCATCTTATGATGCACGCTGCGCGGGTATTCTTTTGTTAGATCCACTTGGGGACTCCCTATTCTTGACTGATGTGGGTCCAATAACCGCACGTCGCGCACAATAGTTGCACGCTGTTTAGGGGCTCGCGCAGGTCGTGTGCTTACATCCGCATCGTCCGTGGGGTTCACCCAAATCACCTTCACCGATGCGTCTACACCAATCGCCGCAGTACATCTCGCCCAAATCAACCGCGCAGGTACATTGCTCGTGCGCGCACTTCATACCATCCATGGCAGCTACTGCATTTCCGGGATGCCTGCGTCCTCAGGCCGCGAGCATTGCACGTGACCGCACTGACATCCACCATCGCCCGCAGGCGCGGCCGTCTGCTGTGCGCAGCGTTCCGCGCAAAATTCGGCGTCGGGTTCCACGTAACGCGTACCAGTGGCCTGACTAGACTTATCGTAAGGCTTTGTGCACCGGCATATTTCGTGCGCACACGACGAACGTTCCATATGATTCTCCTACAGTGGACGTTGCAAAGGGAACAAAATCACGTCACGAATCGACTGGTTGTTTGTCAAGATCATGATCAGACGGTCGACGCCGATGCCAATTCCCGCGGTTGGCGGCATGCCGTATTCCAACGCCCGCACGTAATCCCAGTCGGGCACGGGAACTTCTTCATCGCCCTTGGAGCGTTCCACCGATTGGGCTTCGAAACGGCGGCGTTGATCGTCGGGATCGTTGACCTCCGTAAACGCGTTGGAGATTTCCATGTTTCCCACAAAGAGCTCGTATCGATCGGCAATCTGGGGGTCGCCCGGTTTACGCTTAGCTAGTGGTGAGAGAACGACCGGGTAGTCGCGCACGAAAGTAGGGCGAAACATGTGTGGCTCAACGATGCGCTCGAATATCTTATCCAGCGCATGCGCATGTGAAGGCGACTCGGGAAACCCCAATCGCGTCGCAACGAGCGCAGCGCTTTGTGCGTCGAGTAACTCTTCGCGTCCAAATCCGCCGAACTGCTTCATCGCATCCAGATAACCAATTCGCTGGAACGGCCGCCCGAACGATATGGTCGCATCTCGAAACGGCAACATATCGCCGCCCGGTGTCACCACCGACACGAGATGGGCGATCAACGCTTCGTTAAAATCCATCATCTCATCGACCGACCAGTACGCGGCATACAACTCGAGCATGCTAAACTCGGGATTATGCGTCGTGTCGATTCCTTCGTTTCGAAAGATCCGCCCCATCTCGTATACGCGCTCTAAGCCACCAACAATTAACCGCTTCAGGTACAACTCGGTCGCGATCCTCAGGTCCAATTCGATATCAAGAGCATTGGAGAATGTTCGAAAGGGGCGAGCTGCAGCGCCTCCGGCCAAATGCAACAGCGTCGGCGTTTCCACTTCATAAAACCCGTAACTGTCGATGAAGCGGCGCATCGCAGCAATCAACCGGCTGCGTAGGATGAACGCCTCGCGAACCTCGGAGTTTACGAGCAGGTCCACGTATCGCTGACGGTAGCGCTTCTCCACATCGGTGAGCCCATGCCATTTGTCGGGCAGAGGCATAAGGGCTTTCCCAAGAACCGAAAAGGATGCGACGCGCAGCGTCAGCTCTCCGAGTTTGGAGCGGAACACAAAGCCGTGGACGCCTACCAAGTCGCCGCGGTCCAGATCTTCCCAGTCCGCAAAAGCGGATGCGCCTACTTCATCTTTTCGAATATACAGTTGAAAGCGCCCGGTGCGGTCGTGCAAATCCACAAATAACGTTCGACCGGTACCGCGCTTGGCCATAATGCGGCCGGCCAGCGACCATGCCTCATTTTGCACCGCTTGCCCGGGAATGAGATAAGCGAATTTTAGGCTTAACTCGTGCGCGTTCGTATCGACGTCGTACTTTGTGGTTTTAAATGGGTCGTTTCCGCGCGAACGTAAAGCGGCCAGATTTTCTCGTCTGGCCGCTATGAGCTCTGCTTCACGTTTGTGCGTTATGAAGCTTTCTTCGCGGGCTTCTTGGCTTGTCCCTTAATCGAGTCGATTTTGTATTTCACGACGCCACGCGGCGTGGTGACATCGACGGTTTCGCCTTTTTTGCGGCCGAGCAATGCGTGACCGAGGGGCGATTCGTTGGAAAGTCGGTGGTTGGGCGGATCGGACTCCGCCGAACCGACAATCGTAAATTCGTGCATTTCGCCGCTCTTAAGGTCTTTCACCTTGACGCTTGCTCCCAGATGCACTTGATCGGCAGAATAGTCCGATGCATCGATGAGGCGCGCGTTGCGTACCATTGACTCAAGTTTGAGAATGCGTCCTTCCACAAACGCTTGTTCCTGTTTGGCATCTTCGTATTCCGCATTTTCGCTGATGTCGCCGAACTCTTTGGCTTGGCGTATGCGTTCGTTCACTTCTTTGCGGTGGACCGTCTTAAGATCATCGAGCTCGTCTTCAAGCTTTCGAAGACCCTCTTGGGTCAATACGGTCTCTTTTTCGTTCAACTGAGGACCCCTAATTCTAAACGACGTACAGGCGCTCTAAAAGGCCAGCGCCGTTGGTTCCGTGCCGGCGGCATGCGAGCCTGCCGTTGGAGCGCGTCAAAGACGAGGCGGGTTAACCAGACTGCCGAAGGCGGCTGTGCCGATAACCGTACAAGGCATAGACCGCCAACCCGGCAAGAAACCACGCTGCAAAGCGGATCCACGTGGCAACGCCTAACCCGCCGAATGTCATGTACAGGCACATCGCCAGGC
>JALZBG010000250.1 GCA_030947645.1 Vulcanimicrobiota bacterium
GTCGAGGAGCATTCAGGAAGTAGCGTTTTTACGCGGACGTAAAAACGCGGGCGTCCCTTGAGCGAAATGCCGGCTCCCCAAACCATCAAGCCGCTGGCCGGGCAATGCGTCATGCGGGGACCGCTTCGGGGGCGACCAGCTCCGAAGCGTACGCTTCGATCACGTCGCCGATTTTTAGATCGGCGAAACGTGCGATTTGGACGCCGCACTCAAAGTTTTCTTGCACTTCCCGGACGTCGTCTTTGAAACGGCGCAACGATTCAAGTTCTCCCTCAAACGCGACCGCAGAATCGCGCAGCACGCGAACTTTGGCGTTACGCGCCAGCTTTCCGCTCTGGACATAACAGCCGGCGATCGTGCCGACTTTACTGACTTTGAAAACTTCGCGCACCTCGGCACGTCCAAGCGTGATTTCGCGGAACTTCGGCTCGAGCATACCAACCATTGCTTTTTTCAAGTCATTCTCAATGTCGTAAATGACCTGATAGAAGCGCAGATCGACTTGCTCGTTGTCCGCAAGGCGCTTGACGGTTTCATCTGGACGAATATTGAAACCGATGAGCACCGCGTTTGAGGCACTGGCGAGATTAACATCGTTGGGAGTGATCGCTCCTACACCCGCAAAAATTACGCGAATGTCCACCTCGGCCGTCGATAGGCCTTCCATGCGAGTGCGCAACGCTTGCACGGACCCCTGACCATCTGCCTTGATGATGAGGTTGAGCGTCTTCTGCCCGCCTTCAGCCGGCATCGACATAAAGCTTTCGAGCGACACACGTTGCGAACTGGACGCCGCGATTCGCGTATCCCGGCGCTTGGTGCTGCGTTTTGCTGCGGCTTCTCGCGCGACGCGTTCGTCGCTGACTACCATCAGGGTATCGCCCGCTGAGGGAACGTCGGACAGTCCCATGAGTTCCACGGGTATCGACGGGCCCGCTTTCTTGACTTGCTTACCCTTATCGTCGACTAACGCGCGAATCTTGCCGAAGGCGCCCCCGACTACAACGATATCGCCCGCGCGCAAGGTCCCGTTTTGCACGAGGACCGTCGCGACTGCACCGCGTCCCCGGTCGAGCGCGGATTCGATAACGACGCCGCTAGCACGGCGATTCTTGTTCGCTTTCAAATCGCGGATGTCGGCTTCGAGCAAAACGGTTTCGAGCAATGAATCGATACCTTGGCCGGTGCGCGCGCTTACCGGTACCATTTCGGTTTTACCGCCCCAATCCACGGGTTGCAATCCTTCTTCTGTGAGTTGTTGTTTGACGCGGTCGGGTTGCGAATTTTCTTTGTCGACCTTGTTAATGGCCACGACAATCGGAACGTTCGCCGCTCTAATATGGCTGATTGCTTCTTTAGTCTGCGGCATCACGCCGTCGTCCGCTGCAACGACCAGGATTGCGACATCCGCGACGGTTGACCCACGTGCACGCATTGCGGTGAATGCTTCGTGTCCCGGTGTATCGATAAAAGTGATCTTGCGATCATTGAGTTCGATCGTATAGGCACCGATGCGCTGCGTAATTCCGCCGGCCTCGCCGGAAGCAACCTTGGCTGAACGGATGCGATCCAGGAGCGACGTCTTTCCATGATCCACATGGCCGAGAACGGTCACAACGGGAGGCCGCTCCGTCAGCATCCCGGGTTGATCCTCTTCCTGCTCGACGGTGACTTCTTCACCCGCTTCTTTGACGACAGCGTTGAATCCGAACTTCTTCCCAACCGCGATGGCGACGTTGCTGGGAATGTTCTGATTTATAGTCGCCATCGTGCCGATTTTAATGAGCTCTTTGATGACGTCACCAGCCGGCACGATCATAGAGGTTGCCAGCTCTTGCACTGTCAGCAGATCGGGAATTTCGATGGTCTCCAGCACTGCCGGTGGCATCGCGGGTGCCGCATCTAGCGAACCCCGTTTCTTGCGGTTGCGCTCCTTTTCGAGCAATAGATCTTTCTCGCGATCCTTTTTGGACATTCCGTCCTGGCGATCGCGACTGCGGTCGCCGGTGCGACCACCTTTTTCACCGGAGCTTGGAGCCGGTGACTGACCGGGAAGCGGCACTTGCGGTGGACCCGTGCGGGTGGAGAAGGGCCGGTTCGCAGGCGGAGTTAGCGGCCGGAAGGGTCCGTTCGTTAACGGACGATTTGGGCGTGCAGGTCCCTCGGGCGGCCGAGGGC
>JALZBG010000124.1 GCA_030947645.1 Vulcanimicrobiota bacterium
GCCATACGCTGCCTCGATGTGCAAGAGCAGCATCATCTGTATACCGGTAATCGCGACCGTGTCGCCGGCCGACGCAAAGACGCCTAAAACCAGTCCGATGACTGGAATGTGATCGACCAGCGCGCTTGCGAGCGCCACCTTCAAGGCCGAGTTGGCAGCATCCCGAGTTAACTTCGCCGCCACGGGTTCTCGCAAGGCGGGAAGGCGGCGGGCCACGCCGATCTCGACTCCCTTGCAACAGTCGATCAGGTGTGGAAAAAATCGCGCAGCCAACGCTTCCCGGGAAACCGATGGAATGACATACTCGGCCCAGGTGCTGGGAGCTGGAGCGGAGGCGGGACCGGTGAGATCGGCGGCGTGTTCGTCAACGGTTATTGCGAAGATCGGCAGGCGCAACGGCCGCAAAACGCCGAGTTGAGCACCTGCTACGTCTCCCTGCCTTCCCAAGAAAATAATGCATCGCGCATCGCCTGCCGTGCCGAGTCCTGAACGTGCGGGATCGATCGTTTCCAGAGTGGCTGCGGCGTCGAGCGGAACCTGTCCCTCGGGGTGACCGGAAAGAAGCAGGGTGCGCAACGAGGCGACGTGCACCGGATCGCCGCACAACAAAAATCGAAAAGGCTTCTTTGTGTTCGCGCGCACCGTATTGACGTTAATGCCTTTTCGCACGAGCCGAAAAATATCGTTTGCCCCCATCGCCGCTGCCAATTTTTCGCCTCCTCGTGTACGCCGTTACGTTACATTATGAGCTTCTTTTTCGGGATCGTCCACGTAATTCAGATACACCAGCCCCAGGAATATCTCGAGCGCTTCAGCGTGCATCCCACGGGCGTTTGCGACTTCAACAATTGTTCGATGGCTGCTTTCTGCCTGCTGGATCACGGCCGTCGGTGTGGTATTGGTGTCGGCGGCGACAATCGTGGCGGCGGCAACCTCTCCCGGCGTCAAACCTAGATGCGACATGGTCGCGTAGCTAAGGCCGTCGTTCTTGAAGCGAACCTGCAAAGATTTTTGTAAGGAAGCGTAGCGTTCGGGCGAGGTTCCCACACCTAGGAGGGTAACGCGCGTTTCCAATTGGCGGGCCCGCGCCAGATTAAACAGTTGTGCGGCCGCGGACGCCGCGACAGCGGTTTTCCCCAACGACTCGTTTGCCGTGGCCATTGAGGGTTGAATGGCATTGTAATCGTTTTGCGAAATATCTCCAAAGTAATCCAGGTTTCCGTGCTGATGCAGCGCTTTAAGGAAAATGTCCAAGTCACCCAGCGCGACATCTAGCATTGCGACGGAAGCGCGGCCCGCATCTACCGCGCGGATCATGTCGCCGTTTGATGCGTTCATTTCGGAGAGCAGCCGCGGATAGGACGGCAACAGGGCAATGGAATCCGGCGTCATCGGGGAGATGTTGAGCGGCGCCTGCATCTCCTTGAGGATGTCGGCGCTCTCTTTGAGCAGTCCTGACTCTTTGTTCTTTTCCAGCGACCCTACGCCGTTGATCGTGTAACTGCCGTGATCGAGGGTCGTATCGATTGAGCGCGCCATCCCTTCGATGTTTTTGAAAATCGTCTCGAGGCGCGAGCCCGGCTTGATCTCGATGCGGCCAAAATTCGGCAGTTCGTAGGAGACACTTTCCAGCCGCGCGTTGAGCGTTTTGAGTTGATCCCGTCCGGCGTCTCGCCGGCCGCCTAAGGCAGCGGCAACCTGTAATTGTTGCGCCTTACTGGCCTCCATCTGTTGGCGCAGGGACGTAAGGTTGGGCTGTAACAGGCTCGGGCGTTTGTGCATCGCACGCAGACCGGCGATTCGCCCGAGCGCCAAGGTACGCGTCTCGGAGTTTCCCTTTTCGGCCGCCGCTGCAAGGCTTTGTTCACCACGGTTCACTTGCCCCAGCGCAACCTGCGCTTGACCCAGATACAATAGCGCGATAGCGTTGTCGGGCTCGGCTTTCAAGACTTGAGCGAATTTCATGGATGCAATGTTGAAGCGTGCTTCGTCTTCGTCGTGAATCGCCTGAACCAGCAACTGTTGGGTGGTCCGCGTTTTCGGATTTAAGGCATCGTATCCGAGCATGTGTGAAATTCGGGCGGGGGGATCGGGATGATCTTCTAAATACCGTGCCAGCGCATCGGGATGCTGATCGTGCAGAGCGTTGAGGTGTCTCAAATTGGTGAGGTTTGCGTCGGGATCAAAGCCGGCGCGCGAGGTAAGCAAAAGGCCGTACTGGTCTGCCTGGATCTCGTCGGCGCGAGACAGTTTTGCCAGCAACCCGGCCTGCATGAGCTGGCCAAAGTGGTACACGAGCGGTGAAAACATCGAAGCGATGCCGAAAAGTAAGTTCAACGCCTGCGCTTTGGCTGGAAAGGTTACCCCGTGCCGGCGCTCGATGTGTCCAGTTTCGTGACCGATGACGCCCGCGAGCTCATCGTCAGATTGCACGAAATCGAGGAGCCCTTCGTTGAGGTAAACGTACCCGCCAAGCGTGGAGAACGCGTTGATGTCGCTCGTGTCCAGCACCTTGATATTGTAGGGAACATCTTTGCGTGCCACTTGCGACCACAGACGTTCGGAGATATCTCGTACCCACGCGTTGAGTAGCGGATCTTTCACCACGCCGCTGCCGGCGATAATGCTCTTATCGACTTGCTTGCCCATTTGAACTTCGGTGCCGGTGGACACGGCCAAAGCGGGCGACGGTATCGCGAGGGTTAGAAGCGCTGCAATCAGCGCGAGCGGTAAAATGCGACCAAGCACGAGCACATCATCCTTAATTGGAGTTACAAAAGGGTACAGGACCGGATAGTACGACAACGCACGGCACCGGCTCTTCGTTACCCGCTCATTTTTGTGCATTAGGTGTGGATAAGCCCAAGAATCTGTGAGCGGGTTGTGGATAGCGCAGGTGCTTTCCATAACGGTTCAGCAACGCCCCCGGATTCACATGGAAGACTGCTGCCCCCAGGCGCCGTCCTAAAGCTATGCTGCGCGGAACACGTCGTGGTTTGGAGTTGTTTTTCGGCGACCGCCCGTTCGAAGAGTCGCTGGCCGAACTTCAGGAGCAGATCCAGGAACGCCCGGAATTTTACCGTGGTACTTCCGCAATCGCCATTTTCGAGCAAACTCCCCAGCCCTCGGACGCGATGGCCTTGCTTGATATGCTGTCGCAGTGTGGCATCACGTTAAGCGCGCTGGGTGGCCCGCCGGGCTGGGAGGTCGTGGCGCAAAGCCTTGGCCTTCTGTACGCGGGAGAAGCCAAGCGGGAGCAGCCGGTTTCTCCGAAACGCCGCAAACTGGGGCATCGCGACGCAGGTATGGCACTTTCCGACGCTGCCCGTTCGCTCGTGGCTGATTTTGAGGGGGCTCGCAAAGACCGAGCGGGCCGACGTCTTCCCAGCCCGATACGCGTCTTGACTCCGGCGCCGTCGGCGCAATCCGCAACGCCGGCGCAATCCGCAACGCCGACGCTGTACCACAGCGGAACGCTCCGGGGTGGACAAGCGCTCGCCTATGACGGAAACGTCGTAATCGTCGGAGATGTGAATCCCGGCGCGGAAGTCGTTGCGAGTGCCGATATCGTCATCTTTGGAACGTTGCGGGGCGTCGCTCACGCCGGTGCACAAGGGGACGTGACGGCGCGAGTATTCGCGCTCGAACTGGCGCCGACGCAGTTACGCATCGCACGGTGGATCGCAGCGGACTTTCAGGTCGGGAAAAAACGTGCACACATGGCGGAATGTGCGCTGATTATCGACGGGCGCATTTGTGTCGTTCCGCACGATCGTGGTCGTGTGAATCAGAGGGAGGCACTTCACTGAGTTCTCGCAAGATCGTTATAACTTCGGGCAAAGGTGGGGTCGGTAAAACGACGACCACGGTCAACCTGGGAGCCGCGCTCGCTAAACGCAACAATCGCGTTGTTCTGGTCGATGCCGACATCGGACTGCGGAACCTGGATTTGGTGCTTGGACTCGAAAAACGCATCGTCTTTGACTTGGTCGAAGTTGTCGAAGGCCGTTGCGAATTGCGCCAGGCGCTCATCAAGGATAAGCGGTTCGAATCCTTGGCGATGTTGCCCGCGGCGCAGACACGCACTAAGGAATCGGTGAGCGAGGGGCAGATGGCCGGTATCGTCAATCAGCTTTCAGAAATGGCCGACTACGTGCTCATCGATTGCCCCGCTGGAATCGAGCAGGGGTTTCGTAATGCCATCGCGGGCGCGAATGAGGCGATCGTCGTTACCACCCCCGAAGTAAGCTCCATCCGGGATGCGGACCGCGTCATTGGAAAATTGTATCAAAAACGCCTGACGGTGCGCCTCATTATCAATCGTATCCGTCCGGAAATGGTGCGCAGCGGCGACATGATGTCAATTGACGATGTCTGCGAGATTCTCTCGGCAGAGCTGCTGGGCGTCATTCCTGATGATGCAGAGATCATCGACACGACCAATCGCGGCCAACCCATCGTCTTGGATTCAACCAAACGTTTGGCCTCGATGTACGACAAGGTGGCACGTCGCTTAAGCGGTGAGATTGTTCCGTTTACCAACCTCGAAACGCCAGGGTTGTTCGGTCGCCTCATGAGCACTTGGAAAGCAGGCTGAACGTGCACGAACTTCAAGAACTCGGTTTGGAATCGCCGCCGGCGCCAAAGGCCGTAGGTCGAGCGATCGTCATTACGTCAGGCAAGGGCGGAGTCGGCAAGACGACCACTGCGGCCAATATCGGGGCCGCATTAGCGCAGCGTGGTGCAAGCGTTGCGTTAGTCGATGCCGATGTGGGATTACGCAATTTAGACATCGTTCTCGGCTTGGAAAGCCGTGTGCGGTATCATTTGCTTGACGTCTTGGAAGAAAAAGTATCGCTGGACGAAGCGCTGATACCGGATAAGAATTGTGCGAGCATGGTTCTTCTCGCTGCGGCGCAAGCACGCGAAAAGGACGAGGTCGACACTGAAAAAATGCGCGCGCTGATTGCCCGACTGCGCGAGCGCTTCGATTACGTGCTTATAGATTGTCCCGCGGGAATCGAGCAGGGTTTCAAAAATGCGGTAGCCGGTGCAGAGGATGCAATCGTCGTTTGCACGCCGGAGGTGTCGGCGGTGCGTGACGTTGACCGGGTGGTAGGACTGCTGGGAAACGGCTATAGGCCGCAACTCATCGTAAACCGTCTGCGCCCCGCACTGGTACGCAAGGGCAAAATGCTTTCCGTTGAAGACGTCAACGCCGTGCTGCATTTGCCATTGCTCGGGGTGGTTGCCGACGAGCCCGAAGTAATCATCGCAGCAAATCGCGGCGAGCCTCTTTCCTTGCGCGCCGACTCAAAAACAGGTGCCGCCTACCGCACCATCGCGGCCCGTCTGGCCGGCGATGACGTTCCTGCTCCAACGGTGGAAGAGCCCCAAACGTTTTTGCGGAAAGTCGGGGCGTTGCTTGGAATCCGCGGCGCATGATCGAATTTCTTCGCAAGATCTTCAAACCAACGACCTCGAGCGCTACGGCAAAGGAACGGTTGCGCTTGGTGTTGCTTTCGGATCATCTTTCGCTTGCGCCCGAAGTGATCGACGCACTCAAACGCGAGCTTATAGCGGTCATCTCGCATTATGTTGAAGTCGACGAGCGGCAAGTGGACGTGACGTTCGAGCAAAAGGACCGGGCTGTCGCGATGCTGGCCGAGATACCGATCATTTCGATGAAAACGTCAGACAACGGTAAGCAGGCCGAGGCGCTCAGTGCCCAGACTGCGGCGACGGTGCCGGAAGCTCGCCCTATGGAGCCGGCGGAGCCGGGCAAAAAGAAGCCTCGGCGCCGGCGCAGACGCTCGCGATCAACCAATGCGGTGACGGCAGTGTAAGGTCCTAGAGTACCGCCGCGAAAGTTCGTGAATGTGAAGCGCCGCTGGTTACGCAACATCAACTGGACTTTAATCGTGGCGTGCATAAGCCTAACGATCCTGGGCCTTGTCTGCATCCAATCCGCGACCCTGCAT
>JALZBG010000125.1 GCA_030947645.1 Vulcanimicrobiota bacterium
CTTAGGCGTACCGCTTTTTCAAGAGCAGGGAATGCGTATGGCGATTGAAGCAGCGGGGTTTTCTCCGGGGCAAGCCGACCAATTACGGCGTGCAATGGGGCATAAACGCTCGCATGAGCGTATGGCGAACATCTACCCGAAGCTCATGGACGGAATGGTTCAAAACGGAATCGATCGTGAAGCGGCGGACAAGCTCTTTCATATGCTTGAAGGATTTGCAGATTACGGTTTTCCAGAATCACACGCAGCGAGTTTTGCGCTGTTGGCTTATGCATCGGCGTATGTAAAATGTCATTATCCGGCAGTCTTCACCGCCGCTATTCTTAACGTTCAACCGATGGGATTTTATTCAACTGAAGTCCTCCTTAATGACGCGCGACGCCATGGTGTAATTGCCAAACCGGTCGCTGTAAACGCCAGTGAGTTTTGGAGCTTCGTCGACAAAGAAGGAGCGCTGCGCTTAGGCTTCCATCTAGTGCGCGGTTTGGGCGAAGCTCAGCGTGAACAACTGCAAAAAGCGATAGTGGACGGAGAGTTCGAAAATATTGTTGCCTTTGCGAAGCGTACGCAACTTGGCAAGGAAGCACTGGAAAACTTAGCCATCAGTGGCGCTTTTGCACCCTGGTTTAACACGCGTCGCCAAGCCATGTGGGCGTTACGGGGTTTGGATGAACGTGAAACGCGCGGGGAACTGGGGCGCATGATGGACGTCGAAGAGCCGGAAGTTGAGTTTGCGCCGCTTACGCAGCGTCAAGAAACGGGTTTTGATTTTTGGTCCATTGGACTTTCTCCGCAGCGGCAACCCATCTCTCACTTTCGCACCCTGCTCGATCGTAAACAGGTTCTTACGGCCGAACGTCTTGTGGCGATGCCGAACAATCTGGTATGCAAAGTTGCCGGAATGGTCATTACGCGTCAGCGCCCGGGAACGGCCAAGGGATTTGTGTTTTTAACGCTTGAGGATGAAACGGGTTTGGTGAACATCATTGTGCGGCCCAATCTCTACGAGCGTTACCGCCGTTTGATCCGGCAATCCATGGCTCTAATTATCGAAGGGGTCTTGCAAAAGGATCAAGGTTGCACTGATGTGATAGCTAAGCGCTTTTGGCCGTTGGATACAAAGAATTTGCTACACGGAGTCCGTTCTCGGAATTTTCATTAAGAGGCGCTGCACGCTGCGCAGCGTCCGGCAGTCCGTATCGCTTTGGAACCATAGATTAAGGCGGCGCCGGCTGACGCAGTTGGTGAATGACGCGGGGCGTAATCATGATGTACAAACTAGTTTTCGTTGTTGTATCGTGACGGGCTCGGAACAAACCGCCAATGAGCGGTATATCTCCCAAAATTGGAATCTTTGACATATTGCGTATTTCATTGTCTTGTAAGAGCCCTCCGATCACGAAAGGTGTGCCGTCCTTAACGGTGGCGGAAGTATTTGCTTGTCGCAAACTGATCTGCGGCACTGTGCTGCCGTTGGTTACGATGAATGCAGTAACACTTGAAACTTCCGCAAAGATATGAGACGTTACGTATCCATCGTCGGCGATACGAGGTTGAATTTGCAGATTTACGCCGACGGCGATGTAGTTCACGGTCGTTTGGATACTCGGCGGACTGCCCGGAAAAGTGGTCGTCGTTACGATGGGAAGTGCATCGCCACTCAAAATAGTGGCGGGGTTGCCGTTAAGCGCTAGAATTCGTGGAGTTGCGAGAATCCGGCCTCCGCCGCGTCGGATTTCGGCAAAGATCTGTGCCTGAGTCAATGATGCACTGAAGGTTGGCAATCCCCCCGTCTTACTTTCGGCGGCGCCGGTTACCGTCGGCGTACTCCCAGTCGTAAGTTCCAATCCCACGTCACGCGCCGCCGTTTCGCTCAATTCGAAAACTTGACACTCTAAAATGACGCTTGTCTGCGGCACGTCGACCTTATCGATAACCGCCCGTAAGCCGGAGATTTCTTGGGGTGTTCCAGTTAGCACTATAGCGTTGAGGCGGCGATCGATCGCGATGTTGTCGTTGATGCGTTGCCCGAAACTTTGCGGCGCATTGTTAATCCCATTATTAAAGGCCGGCTGCGTCGCCGTCGGGATGCCTCCGCCTCCAGCCGAGGTTGGCAAACTGAAGATGGAACCCGTGGGCGTGAACGTGTCGTTGGGCGGCAGCGTTTGCCCGGCAACGAGGATCCCCACCACTTCGCTGACGTCCGCATACTTCAGCGAGACCACTTCCATAGTTTGTCCCGGCCCGAGCCCCGGAACGGGCGAAGCTGCAGCTGGCAGAGGCGACGGCGTTGCGCTTTGTGTACCCGCGCTTGGAAGGGGTGCCACCTGAAGCACGAGCCTCCCGCCGGCGACTGCATCAGTGACATTAAGGGCCGCCGCCAGATGTAGGACGACCTGAGTGAGATTGCTGGGCCCGGTGCTGATGGTATATCCGGTGACCGCGCCGCTGCCGACGTTAGCGAGTGGAACTCCCGCGGACCTCAACGTTTCCGGTAAAGAGATAGTGACGTCGGTGCTGCCTTGCCCGGTAATTTGATACCGCGGCACGCCTCCGCTGAAAGAGAGCGCGATGCGAGTCGTACCATTGCCTCCGGCTTGAACGTTGACTGAGGTAAGCGTCGAGGCAGCTAAAACCGGCTGCACCGTACAGACCAGGGAAAAAGAGAGGAAAAGCGCGACCGCTCCACCTCGGCGGGAGTTCAGCACAGTCGCGGAGCGATTCGCAACCGTGGCCGCCTTTCCCGCCTTCTACTGCGGCCGCGCTGCGATGAACGCACACAAAAAGAGTGAGGACGCAGCTGCTTCTCGCTCTTTCTGTTGCTTTGGTTACGTACCGTAACTACGGATTGCTTGGCGTTCGCGGGTCACCGGCAAGGGGCACATCGAAAGGCTTCCATGTAATTTCGCCCGATTACCGAACCACTTTCCACAACCTAGCGCGTTATTGGTGCAGCGACAGCAGCACTTTTGGAACTGCGTTACGATTCCCGCGCGGCGCTTCATAGACAAAGCGCAAACCCGAACGCTGCAGCAAGCGCTTTGCAGTCTTTGAGAAAAGAAAACGTATGAACGCTATTGCGCCCGGCTTATTCAATGCGTGTTCCGGGATAGTGAGAGCATAGAGAATCGGGGTCCCCACCACTGTTTTCCGGCCAATGCGTACGCTCACTTTCCGGTAGCTACGCGCAAACTTCGTGTCTCCCAAATTGACCGCTGCAGGTAGTTCTAGGGTAGGCAGATTGCGCGGCGCAGATTCCGTTGAGTACAAGAATGCGGCATCGAGATCACCGCTTTCCAGTCGCACGAGCAGTGTTTCTTCAGGAAAAAGCTGCGCGGAGTTCGCGGCTCCTAGTACTCTTCGAGCAAAGCCGGGTGCATGATAATAGTGCTCAGCGAGTTGCAGCACGATGAGCGTTCGATATCCTTTGGGATCGATTGCGGGATCTGTGCGGCCGATGCGCAACCCCGGCTGAGCAAGCACGCTTGCGATCGAGCGCCGGTGTTGCGCAGCTTCTCGAAGCGACGCGGCGTATCGCGACCGCGCCGAATATCCGATGAGCAGGCGGGCGCTGGCAAACGGCAGGTACCACTTGACGGGCGGGTCAGGCGTGGCTTGCAGCGATTCCAGCAACGCAGGATCTGCACTGATGAAGACATCCGGGTTGCGTAAACCCTCGCGGATGAAGTTCGCGAGCGCAACGCTCCCCTTGGCCTCGCCCCGAAACTCGTAGCCGCCCTTGTTAAAGGCAGGCCGCATCAAGCGTTCCATAAGAGTTACCAACGACCCGGCATACGCCACGTTCACGAAGGGCGCAGAAGTCGGATGCACGGCTTGTTCGGCGGCAGTGAAGGTCGCCAGAAGCAAGAACAGGAGGCGCATGTCCGTAGCTTACCATGCTCGAGCCGCAAGGTTGAGCGCGAACAGCGAGAAAGCAGCAGGATGACCCAGGCAACGAAGACGGACCAACTGCCAGAAGCCGGCGATGCGGACTCCGAAGAACGGAAAAGTCCTCCGCTGGTGCGGCTCTTTCTCTGGGCGGGTATTGCGGGGCTTTCGGCTGCGCTCGCGTACACCGTCGTCCGCAGAGTTGCGGGCCGACCGCCGATCGACCCGACGAGTCAGCGCATCCAGCAACTCATCGATGAGGCGAATCAGCTGCTGAGAACGCTTGACGATCAAAAACGTTCTTCCTAATCCGGGCGGCTTACGCGTCGGCGCGGAGATCGAACTTTGTTTCAACGACTTACTCGCCAACGGACAGGCCGTCGGGCGCTTCGAGGGCCAGGTTGTTTTTGTATTTGGGCCCTTGCCGCTTGAACGGGCTCGCGTGCGCGTTACTTCGCTCAAAGCGAAGTATGCAGTTGCCGAAATGGTAGCCTTGACGGACCAATCGCCGCACCGAGTGAAACCGTTTTGCGTAGTGTTCGGCCGATGCGGCGGGTGCCAGTTGCAGCACCTTTCCTACGAGGCGCAGTTGAAATGGAAGCGTGACACCGTGCGCAACGCCCTTGCGCGCATCGCCGGTATAAAAGACGCGGAAGTATCATCCACTATCGGTCTGAACAACCCGAAAGCCTACCGCAACAAGATGTCCTTGGTAGTAGACCGTTCCTCGATGAATGAAAAGGTAGGATTCTACCAACAGCGTTCCCACCGGGTTGTTGCAATCGATGAGTGTCCGATCGTGCTTCCGCAACTCAGCGGCTACATTCCGGTGCTGCGTGACGCGGTTGCAGACGCGAGGCATATCGTTGCCCGGGCGGGCCAATCCACAGGGCAAGCCGTTGTAACCTACACGACGCTCCGCCGCTCGAGTGCTGCGGCAAGGGTGAGCCGCTGGCTCTTTCGCAAGTTGCCGGGCGCGATCGGTATAACGAATTCGTTTGATTTAGCGGGAGAAAACGCCATACTCGGCAGCAAGTTTGCAGTGCTTGCAGGTACGGAACATATGGAAGAACGCATCGGCGGAATCCGCTATCGCATTTCAACCGGTTCTTTTTTCCAGATCAACAGCGAAGTCGTCAGCCGCATATTTCTGTTTTTGCAAAACAAACTGGGTGCGACGCGAAAGATTGTGGATCTCTACTGTGGTGTGGGTACCTTCTCGCTATTTTTCGCCCAGCGGGGCGCATCGGTGTGGGGCGTTGAGGAGAACGCCGCGGCGATCCGCGAGGCACAGTTCAATGCAGAGCTGAATGGTTTGGCACCTTTGGTTACCCTGTATCAGTCGCGTGTGGAGGACGCCGTAAAGCGCAATCCGATACGAGCGGCTCTAGCCGCCGCTGACACGGCGTTTTTGGATCCACCACGAAAGGGCACCGATGAAAGGACTCTTGCGGCCATTGCGGCGGCCAATGTGTCCAACGTGTGGTACTTGTCGTGCGATGCTGCAACTTTGGCGCGAGACCTAAAGGTTTTAGTATCAGCGGGCTACACGCTGCACACCGTGCAACCGTTCGACATGTTCCCGCAGACCGGTCACGTCGAGACGCTGGCACTGCTAGGTAAGGAGTAGGTGGGTGTTGCCATCCGGGAACATAGACATTAGATATGTTGCAAAGTTAGCGCGACTTGCGCTCAGCGAGGAGGAAGTTCAAAAATTCAGCGTGGAACTCAGAGATTTGTTAACGCATGTCAACGCGATATCCGAACTGGACACCGAGCGTATTGCTGCAACCGCCCAAGTAGTGACCTCGCGCAATGTCGATCGAGTCGACGAATTCGCCGCATGTTTGCCGCGCGATCTTGTTTTGGCCATGGCGCCGCAAACTGAAGGTCCCTACTTCCGCGTACCGCGCATCATCGCCGAACAAGGGTGAGCGACCTCCCCATTATGCGCAGCGCCGCTGAGATCTCGAAGGGAGTGCGCGACGGCGAATTTTCTGCGACGGAAATCACCGAAGCTGTTCTCGCGCGCATTGAGGACATTGATGATCGGGTTGGTGCGTATCTCGCACGACTGCACCGG
>JALZBG010000251.1 GCA_030947645.1 Vulcanimicrobiota bacterium
GCTCACAGCAATGTCATTCAGTTCGCTCTGAATCCCCCCTACTGATCTCGCCAAACCCTCGAGCGCACGGTCGAGATCTGCAATGGGCAGGAGCGCCGCGAGCGCGGAGCCGACGCTCTCTGTAGCTGAAAGCTCTTCCCCTGTGAGCGCATTGTGCGCAGTACGCAACGACGCGGCGACACGTTCCGCATTGTTCATGTAGCGCCGCCGTTCTTGTAACGCGTGGTCCTCACCAGGTAGTAACGCCGCATCCGTTATTTCATCAAGGGCAAATTGAGCAAACTGAAAAGCGCCCAGTGCATGTTCCTCATCCTCGACGAGACCACGCAGTTCGGACTCTCGGACGCGCAGGGCGGCGTATCGTCGAGCAAGTTCGACGCGAGCCGCAGCGATGGGCTCTCCACCAAAACGATCGAGCAGTGCGAGGTGGTACGACGGCGAAAGCAGTCGTTGCGCTTCGTGCTGCCCCACGATGTCGGCGATATGATGCGCAATCTGTCGCACGTAGACGGCCGTTGCAGGACGACCGTTGATGCGTACAGTGGACTTTCCAACTTCGGTCACCTCGCGGGAAATTACGGCGTTTTCATCGTCATCCAGGAAAAAGCCATCGTCGTTCAGACCTGTGCGCAGTCCCGTGGGCGGTATCAGGTCCAGTGTGACGCGCGCGACGCCGGCACCGGTGCGGACCATCTCCGCGTTGGCTCGTTCACCCAGCACGAAAGCTAGGGCGCCCAGCACCATTGTTTTGCCTGATCCGGTTTCCCCGGTAAACATCGTTGCGCCGCGCGCAAAATTTATCTCGGCGCGGCCGATTAGGCCAAAGTCTTCAATGCTTAAGCGCGCGAGTGTAGCGTCGCGCGACTGCGGTACACTCCGCGCATTCATCGCAGCTTTTCTTTGATCGAGACGCCCCAGCGCAGCTTCTCTTCAAGGCGGGAAAAAAAGTCCAATTTGGTAGCTCTGGCAAAGCGCACGTTCTTGGGGTGTCTGGTGATCATCACTGAATCGCCCGGCGCTAGATCGCTTACGACGTCCCCATCAGTTTCCAAATTCGCATGGACGATTTCCGAATCGCAACGAATTGCGATGCGGGAATTGGTTGGAACGATAAGGGGTCTCGAGAACAGCGTATGGGGCAGCAGCGGCGCGATCCCGAAAGCTTGGACGCCGGGCGATATAATGGCACCGCCCGCGGATAGAAAGTATGCCGTTGAACCCGTAGGGGTCGCGACGCAAATGCCGTCTGATGGTATGTGGGCCGCTTCCTGATTATCCAGGCACAATCCGAACGGCACAATGCGCGAGACACCGCCTTTTCGCACCACCACGTCATTGAGTGCAAAATACTTCCTCCCATTGATTTCCGCTTCCAAGGCAAGGCGTTCTTCGATGTGCATCCCACGTTCGAGCAAGCCCGGCAAGTCATCGATGCGCGCATCGTCCTCATCGAACTCGGTCAGGAACCCTAGCCTCCCCGTATTGATGCCCAAGAGCGGGATATCGTGTTCGACTCCCAAACGTGCGGCGCGCAGTAACGTCCCATCGCCACCGACCGTAATCAACAACGCCGCGTCTTTCAGTACGCCGTCGCTGCGGATGCTCAGGCCGTCGTGCGGACCTTGCGCAAGGGCGATCGCGAAGCCTGAAGCGCCGAAGCGTTCTGCTACCCGTGCCGCGATCGTACGGGCATGCTCACGTTGCACATCAACGTAGAGCGCGACGATTCGTTGCTTGAGAGCCACTACGGCGCTCACGCCGAGGGCGCTGCGACGACGGCATCGATCGACGCATCATCCAGTGCCGCTCCACTCATCAACAACAGGAGCAAGAACTCCCGATTCCCGGCTGGGCCAAGAAGCGGCGAGGCAACTAGCTTCGTCGGCACGAGCGAAAGCGCAGAGACTCCGTCGCGAACCTCACGGAGCACGTCGCGGTGAACCTCCGGATCCCGAACGACGCCCCCACCGCACAATCGTTCTCGGCCTGCTTCAAACTGCGGTTTAACAAGCGCGATAATCGTTCCATTCGGCCGCACAAATGCACGAGCGCGTGCCAGAATCGTTAGCACTGAGATGAACGACGTGTCGATGACGATAAGATCGAACCGTCGCGGAAGCGCATCGTCGGACACGTTTC
>JALZBG010000126.1 GCA_030947645.1 Vulcanimicrobiota bacterium
CAAGATCACACGAAGCGGCATGTTGGAAGTGATGCGCAGCGACTATATCCGTACCGCTCGGGCAAAAGGGCTCTCCAACTGGCTTGTAATTATGCGCCACGGGCTGCGCAATGCGCTCGTACCCATTTTCACCATCATCGGATTGCAAACGGGGTTGCTGCTTGGCGGCGCTGTATTAACCGAACACATCTTTGCATGGCCCGGTGTCGGCCGGCTCGCCTTCGATGCGATTTCGAATCGCGATATGCCGCTCATCAATGGCGCGATTCTGTTGTTTGCAACGATATTCGTGGTGGTGAATACGATCGTGGACATTCTATACGCTATAGCGGATCCGCGTGTTCGTTACGGCTAACCGGCCTAGGCGTAGGCGGCATCCAGACACATCCGAACGGTGCGCGGTAGGAGCGGCATGCGGTATGGCATGAATACAGCATACATCGCTGGTATGCCGTCCGGTAAACGGCGTGACACAAAGCGTAGGAGGACAGCGGCAGGTGACTGTCACGGCATTTACCGGACGGTGCATTAGGAAGCCACAACGGAGCGGTGGATGAAAGTGTCCCCTGGCCCTGATCGCTACGTCATTAGCGGTAAGGAATATACGCGCGAAGAACTCATTCATAAATACCTGCATCTTGTCAAATATGTGGCCGGGCGCATTTCCATCAACCTTCCGCCGAACGTCGAAGTCAACGATCTTATCAACGATGGCATCGTGGGCTTGATCGACGCCATCGAAAAATACGATGACGCGCGCGGGGTGAAATTCGAGACATACGCAATCACGCGCGTGAACGGCGCTATTCTGGACGCGTTGCGGGCATTGGACTGGGTACCGCGGGCCGTGCGTCAGCGAGCGCGCGAGCTGGAGCGTGTTTCCCAAGAACTCGAAGCTAGTCTTGGTCACTCCCCGAGCGAAGCGCAAGTAGCCCAGCGAATGGGGACTACGGTAAAAGAGATCAATGCACTGATGCAACGCATGCGTCGGACGTCGATTCTTTCCCTGGAAGAACACTCGCCCAACGAGAAGGGCTACGATGTTCGGCTCGTGGACACGTTGACTGCATCCGAAAACGATGTAACCGTGGCGGTGGAGAAACGCGAAATAATCGCCTCGCTCGTAACAGCGGTCGGGCAACTCTCACCGCAACAACGGACTGTTATTTCACTGTACTATTTTGAGGGCTTGAACCTAAAAGAAATAAAAAACGCGCTCAACGTTTCGGAATCTCGCGTTTCTCAGATCCACGCTCAGGCGGTCATTAATCTACGCACGAAGTTGCGCAATTTGCGCAACGAGTTAGGCTACCGCGAAAACGACCCGACCGTAAAGCAAAAGTATTTGCGAAAAAGCTAACCCGCTGGAAATCGAACAGGAGTTCGATTCGAGAGGAAGAACAGTCATTTCCCGTGAGCTGGCTAGCCAAGCTCCGGGCAAGTCTGGGGCGGTCGCGGGATTCTCTCGCGGCCGTTGAAACGCTTGGACGCGCGCGGAAGCCGATTACCCGCGAGTTCTGGGAAGAGCTTGAAGAACTGTTGTTGCTTGCCGATTTCGGCATCTCCACTACGCAAAAGATCACCGACGGGTTGCGCATCGTGGCTAAACAAGAGCTTTGGAGCACGAGCGATCAGGCCGTCGGGCGTTTTCGCAAAGACGTTGAACGGTTTTTGACCCTTCCGCATCCCGACCTGAACGTGACGCGTAAGCCCAGCGTGTTCCTTATCGTGGGCGTGAACGGCAGCGGGAAGACGACCACTATCGGGAAACTGGCCAAGCGGTATACCAAAGAAGGCAAACGCGTTTTATTAATTGCGGCGGATACTTTTCGAGCCGCAGCGGCCGAGCAGCTCGCGATTTGGGCAGAGCGCAGTGGAGCCGATTTCGTTCGCGGCCGTGAGGGCTCCGATCCCTCGTCGGTCGTATTTGATGGATTGCAAGCGGGCAAGGCGCGAAGTGCCGATATCATCATGGTTGACACGGCCGGCCGACTCCAAACCAAAACGAACCTCATGGAAGAACTCAAGAAGATGCACCGCATCATCGAGCGGGAAACCGGCGGTCCGCCGAGCGAGACACTGTTGGTGCTCGATGGGACGACCGGACAAAATGCGATCTCGCAGGCGCGCCTCTTCAACGAAGCGACGAAACTTACGGGAGTTATCGTGACAAAATTGGATTCGACGGCCAAGGGCGGCGTGCTGGTTGCCATTGTCGACGCGCTTGAAATTCCAATTAAGTTCATAGGCTTGGGCGAGTCGGCGGATACGCTGCGCCCGTTCAAGCCCGCGGACTTCATCGAAGCGCTGTTCGAAAGCGCGCCGGTGCCGGCGCAGGCATGATCTCGGTGCCAGACCCTTGGCATTTGCGTGCCGTAATGTGATGACAGATAGTAGGATACACCGCATTCCAAACGGAGACAAGCATGGCGCAAGATGAACGGCAAGCCGCACTGAGCAACGCCCTGGCGCAGATTGAACGTCAATTCGGCAAGGGTTCCATCATGAAGATGGGCGAGATCCAAGAACGGATGGCCTACGATGTCGTGCCCAGCGGATCGATTGCACTCGACCTCGCCTTGGGTGTCGGCGGTTTTCCACGGGGACGCGTCATCGAGATATACGGCCCCGAATCAAGCGGCAAGACAACGCTGGCACTTCATGCGATCGCAGAAGCGCAGAAGACCGGCGGTACAGCTGCGTTCATCGATGTCGAACACGCTCTAGATCCCACGTATGCCGGTGCGCTCGGCGTGGATCTCGATAATTTGCTGGTTTCTCAACCGGACACCGGTGAACAGGCTCTTGATATCGCTGAAATGCTCGTGCGATCGAATGCCGTTGACGTCGTCGTTGTTGACTCGGTAGCTGCACTGGTCACTAAGGCGGAGTTGGAAGGAGACATGGGCGATGCTCACGTCGGCTTGCAGGCCCGCCTGATGTCACAGGCGTTGCGCAAACTCACGTCGGCCATTTCCCGCTCGAAAACTATTATGATTTTTATCAATCAATTGCGTGAAAAAGTGGGCGTCATGTTCGGCAGCCCTGAAACAACGTCGGGGGGTCGCGCTCTCAAATTCTACGCATCAGTTCGTTTAGACGTGCGTAAGCTCGAGCAAATCAAAGTTGGACAAGACGTAGTAGGCTCGCGCACGCGCGTGAAAGTAGTAAAAAACAAAGTAGCTCCGCCTTTTCGCCAAGCTGAGTTTGATATTACCTATGGGCGTGGCATCTCAAAAATGGGCTCCATTCTGGATGTGGCACTGGAGCGGAATATCGTGGGCAAGAGCGGCTCATGGTACACGTATGGTGAAACGCGCATCGGACAAGGCCGTGAAAACGCTAAATCGTATTTGGAAGAGCATAGCGAATTGGCCGATGAGATAAACGCTAAGCTGCGTGAAGCACTCAAAGACACTGCTCCGAAAAACGGGTCTGTTCGCGTAGCGTCTCCGGAATAGTCCTTTGGCGTCCGAGGTTCTTATGTGCGCGCTGCGCGCCCTGGCGCAACGGCGTCTCAGCGAATCGCAATTGTGGCGGTGCCTGGAACGACGAGGATTTAGCGACGAAGACATTCGCTGTACCGTAGCGGTCTGCAAAACTGAGGGCTACATCGATGACCGGCTTTTCGCTTCCTTATACGTGGAACAAAAGCACAAGGCCGTAGGCGACGTGAAACTTCTCGCGGAGCTCGTTAAGCGTGGGATTGACCGAGAGGCCGCCTTCGAGGCAATTCAGCGATCTCATGCGACGCAAGAAGAGCGCTGCGATCGTGCGCTGAAACGCGTTTTGCGCACAAAAGATTCGTTCAACTATCCGGCGGCGGCGCGCACGCTGGAACGCCTCGGTTTTCCGAGCTCCCTCATTTACCGCACGCTGCGCGAACACTCGCAGAAGCACGGTCCTTTTGCATCTTTAATGAGCGAGTCTGCCGACCGCAGTCCAACTTTCCGCTAAGCGGGTACCTTTCGCAATATGCCAGCTCTGCGAATCCTTGTTGCGGAGGATGATCGAGCCACTAGGGACCTGCTTATCCATCATTTGCAGCGTGAAGGTTTCGAGGCCATAGGTGTTAGCGACGGTTTAGCCGCGCTACGCGTCGCTCGCGAATCACCAGACATAATTGTTCTCGATATCGGGTTGTCCGGCGTTGACGGCTTCGACGTAGCGCGCCAATTGCGGCGTGAGAAACGTGAGGTGCCAATAATCATCGTTTCAGGACGCACGGACGAGGTGGATCGGGTAGTCGGCTTTGAGCTTGGCGCAGACGATTATCTTTGCAAACCCTTTTCGTCACGGGAGTTCATCGCGAGGGTTCGCGCCATCGCCCGCCGCAGCGGGGTGGTGTATGAGGCCGGCCCAGCGGTTTTGCGGTTCGGTCGCCTTGAAGTCGATGAAGCCGCGCGCGAAGCCCGAGTCGACGGCATTGATGTAAAGTTGAAACCACGTGAATTCTGCCTATTATTAGTTCTGGCCAGGAATGTTGGTATTGCGTTGTCCCGTCAAACGCTGCTGGAAAGAATTTGGGGCTTGGATTTCGACGGTGATGAACGAACCGTCGACGTCCATGTCCGGCGACTCAGAATGAAGATCCAAGAGCAGCCAAAGCTGCCTCCGTATTTGATGACCATCCATGGGTTTGGCTACAAGTTTTCCCGCGCCTGAAGCGTCGCGCACGCGATGAACCACGCACAGGTACTGGAGCGGTTACCGATGCTCGTTATTAGGATGCCAGAACTGGAGCGCATCGCGTGGCGAGCGGGCAGGCGGATTGCGCAAAGAGCGGAGCGTGCCGCAGCACGCGCGTTTTCTGCGGCGGTACACTCATCAATGCGCAGAGAGGACGTCTTCGGGCACGATTTTCCCAGCGATATCTTCGTAGCTATAATGGTAGCGTCTGGACGTAACGAAAGGCCACCGTTGCCCTCAGACTGCCGCTCCGTGTTACGTCGCCTCGCAGCGACGATGTCGTCCGCATCGGATATGAAGATGGAAACGGGATGGGTTTTTATACGTGGGGGGGAGGCGCGTGGATCGCTAGTTTCTGAAATCGCTGCAGCACTCGAGCGAGGACGGCGTGAGCGTGAAAGGTATGATTTTTTTGCGACGGTGGGACACGAACTGCGTACACCGTTGACGTCGATCCGAGGGTATTTAGAAACGTTGCTGCAGACAGACTGCGACGCTTCTACTTCCCGCAATTTTTTGGAAACCGCTCGCGGTGAGGCGCTGCGCCTTGGGCGGTTGGTCGATGGCATGTTTGAGTTTTCGCTCCTTGACGTCCACGCGGATCGCTTGCGTACAAAGGGATGCGAGGTCCGGGTTGCCATCCGCAGGGCTCGCGAAACCGTGGCGCCAATGGCGGCGTACCGCTCAGTATCGATAGAGCACCTTGATACAGACCCGGGTACTGTCGCAATGGACGCCGATGCATGCGTTCAAACACTTATCAACATCGTCGACAATGCGATTCGACACGGGCGTGAAGGTGGTCGCATCCTCATTTCTTCGCGTTCCCAAGACGGCTACGTTCGCATTACTGTTGACGATGATGGCGCCGGCGTTTGTGAAACCGAGCGCAATGCAATTTTTGCGCTCGGCGTCCGTGGTTCTTTCGCCCACAGGCAAGGAACGGGCATTGGTCTTACGATCGCACGCAAATTGGTAGAACGCGCCGATGGTGAAATCCGCGTTGGTGATTCGCCCTTGGGCGGCGCGCGGTTTGAACTGTTGCTGCCCGAGCAGGCGGAGTCGCTCGTGTCGATGTCGTAGTTCTCGGCCCGTGGCAAAAGGCGCGACGCGCAATCGCGAGCATCGCGGGCGCTTCATGGGAGCGAGCAGTATTCCGG
>JALZBG010000127.1 GCA_030947645.1 Vulcanimicrobiota bacterium
CTACTATTCCACTCAATCAAGCTCGCAGGATTATTGCCGAGCGAATGGTCGAATCCAAACGCACTGCTCCGCACGCGTGGTCGATGGTCGAAGTCGACGTTACGAACGTTTGGAAGTGGCGGCTGCGAGAAAAAGATGATTTTCTGCGAAACCACGGCGTACCACTCACGCTCCTGCCGTTCTTCGTACGCGCTGTGGTCGAGTCGCTCGCGCGATATCCGCTGATGAACGCAAAGTTCACCGAGGAAGGCATCTACGTCCACAACGAAGTGAACATCGGCATTGCGATCGGTTTGGAAACGAATCTCGTCGTCCCGGTCATCAAAGATGCCGACAAGCTCTCCATTAAGGGTCTGGCGCTGGCAGCCGGCGATCTGATCGACCGCGCTCGCCGCAATAAACTCAACGTGGATGCGCTTTCCGGCGGAACTTTTACAGTCAACAACAACGGTGCGAACGGATCGTACGCATCGGCGCCCATTATCAACGGCGGACAAGCCGGCATCGTTACGATGGAGGCCGTTGTCAAGCGTGCCGTTGTTACCAAAGATGACGCTATCGCGGTGCGCTCCATGATGAATTGTTGCTTGTCCCTCGACCATCGCGTTGTCGACGGCACCATTGCAAGCGGATTCTTAAGCGATCTCAAAAAGCGGCTGGAGGGGATGGGTCCAGACGACAACCTATAGCAACCGTTCCGGTCACCCTAGTCCTGCCGAAGGGCTCAGCCCATGACGAAATGCAATGCTTCGACAAGCTCAGCATGACAAAAAGCTGCGTCAGCATGACAACGGAAGTATATTTTTCGGTTCGAAATAGAGTTAGACGCGACGGCAACCACGCTGGTCGAACACCATGACGGTGTTGCAGATCCGAAAGCGTTTTACGTTCGAGGCGGCCCACACGCTGCCGCATCATCAGGGGAGATGCCGACGCCTACACGGGCATTCCTATCGGCTGGAAGTTGCCGTGCGGTCGCATGTGCAAAGCGATGGACCGCAGCAGGGCATGGTCGAGGATTTCGACATCCTCGCCGCGGTAGTGACCCGCACCATCATCAACCAACTCGACCATACCTCGCTCAACGAACTGATTGAAAATCCGACCTGTGAAGTGATTCTCCAATGGATTTGGCATCGCCTGAAGCCGGAACTGCCGATTCTCGATGAACTCATCCTGTGGGAGACGGCGAGTTCGTGCGCGGTACTTCGGGCGAGTGACTTTGTTTGATGTTGCAGCTGGTTGAAATTTTTTACAGCATTCAAGGCGAAGGAACGCACACTGGGAAACCGGCGGTCTTCGTGCGACTTGCTGGTTGCAATCTTGCCTGCGTGTTTTGCGACACGGATTACTCGTTGAAATTCGTCGCCACAGTTCCCGGGGTGGTGGATCGCGTTCGCTCATTAGGTGGTGATTGCCCGATAGTCGTCATCACGGGTGGCGAGCCCTTAGCTCAGCGTGAAACGCTGGCGTTGGTTGCGGCACTGCAACAAGCCGGCAAGCGCGTTCACATCGAGTCAAACGGGACAGTTGAAACCGAGCTGCCGGACGACGTGTGGCTAACCGTTTCCCCCAAAGAACGGCTAGTTGCCCGCATGGCCCGGCGCGCGAACGAAGCGAAATTGATCGTCGACGGGCGAGTTCCGCGCGAGCTTTTGGACGCATTCGATCCATCCACAACGGAAGTTTTTTTACAACCGGAAGGAAACAAACCGCGCAACATCGCGCTTGCTCTGGAAGCTGCCAAAGCCGAACCGCAACGCTTTCGCCTTTCGCTCCAAACGCACAAATTTATCGGCGCACAGTAAGTGATTCTCATCACATGCGCCGTTGGGGAAGAATTGCGGTTCATGAAGCCTGCGCCGCATGTCGAGATGCTGGTCACGGGTGTGGGCATGGTTGAGGCGTCATCTTCCATTGCGCGAGCCTTGGCCCAGAGCCCCTACTCGCTGCTCATAAATGCGGGAATTGCCGGTGCATTTCGGGGAACGGCAGAGATTGGCGAAGGCGTCGTCGTTGCCGATGAGTTTGTGGAGCTTGGATTGGAAACCGGAGAAGCATTCACCCTGCCCGATGGCGCGGGACTGGTCGACCGGGTAAATTCCGATCTTTCCCTGGTCGACAGCGTGGTGGAACATGGTTTCTCCAGCAAGCGCGGGATCACGGTCAGCAGTGTTACCGCCACCGACCTGACCGCTGCTAGACTCGCGCGCTTTGACGTGGAGGTTGAGACGATGGAAGGCTTCGCGGCTTTGCGCGCGGCGGAAATGGCGGGCGTCCCCGCGATCGAGGTTCGTGGGATCGCCAACATCGTGGGCGATCGCAGGAAAAGCGGCTGGAACTTCGCGGCTGGAGTCAACGGTCTTTCGAACGTTCTCCAGACTCTGTTAAAGGTGCTCGTTCGCGACGGTGAATAGACCGCTTACTTTAGCATATTCACCGTGTCCCAACGACACGTACATATTTGCGGCACTTGCGCAAGGGATGTTGCAAGAAGCCCCAGATGTTCGCGTGGCGTTAGCCGATGTGGAAACACTTAACATTGCCGCGCAAAAAGGCGACTACGAACTCAGTAAGGTCAGCTACGGCGCAATCCCCACCCTGGCGGAGCAGTATCGGATCCTGCGATCAGGAGGAGCACTCGGTCACGGGTGCGGGCCGCTGGTCGTGGCTAAACCGTCACGCGGCACCATGTTGCTAGAGGACTTGCGCGACAAACTGTTCGCGATCCCCGGCGAGGGCACAACAGCGTTTATGTTGCTTAGGCTCGCACTAGGGCGTTCGCCGGCCAGCGTGAGCGTTCGCTTTGACAACATCGTGTCAGCTGTCGAGTCGGGAGCAGTCGACGCGGGGCTCATTATTCACGAATCCCGATTCACGTTCCAAGAGCGCGGGTTGACAAGCGTTTGCGATTTAGGCCGATGGTGGGAATCCCAAACCGGTTTACCTATACCTCTCGGCGCGATCTTGGCACGGCGTGACCTTGAAAATGAAATCGGCACGCTCAATGATGCTATTCGCGACAGCCTGCGGTACGCGAAGGACCACGAGAGCGAAGTCATGCCGTACGTTCGCGAGCATGCCTTGGAAATGAGCGAGGATGTGATGCGGCGGCATATCGCTTTATACGTCAATGAGTATACGGTAGACATCGGCAGCCAAGGTGAACGCGCGGTAAGAGAACTTTTCAAGCGCGCCCACGCGGCCGGCTTGATCCCGCAAGCGGCGGAACCTGAGTTTGTTTAAGAGGATCGCCGGCGCCATCGCGCTGATTTTGTGGCTACGCGCTGCGGCGCCGGCCGGCACGCTGCCGGCGGCCAAGATCAGGCTTGGCGACGAGGTCTTCTTGCGCGAAGCGTGGCACGACTTGCATGGTCGCTGCGTCGGCGTCATTACAAATCAAAGCGGAGTAACCTCGGCGTTGGAACCGATCGTAGACGCAATTCGACGCAATCCCGTCATTTGTGTCAAGGCGCTCTATTCGCCCGAACACGGCTTGCGTGGTGACCGGCCCGCTGGGTCGTACGTCGGATCCTACACCGATCCAAAAACGAATCTTCCCGTCTATAGTCTCTACGGCGCCACCCGGCATCCGAACGCGCAGATGCTCAGCGGCGTTGACGTTCTATTGTTCGATATTCAAGACGTTGGAAACCGAGCATACACCTACATTTCGACGATGGTGTATGCCATGCAGGCGGCAAAAGAGTTTCATAAAGAGATATGGATCCTCGACCGGCCCAATCCTATTGGCGGCCAGCTTGTCGAGGGCCCGGTACTCGATCCTAAGTTTGCTTCATTTATCGGCTTGTATCCAATTGCGATGCGGCATGGAATGACCGTCGGCGAACTCGCGCGCCTCTTCAACGATCGCTTCGCCGTTGGCGCGAACCTGCGCGTCATCGCGATGAGGGATTACAGGCGAACGATGCTGTGGCCCGACACCGGGTTGCAGTGGGTGCAAACCTCGCCGAACATTCCTGAGTGGGAAACGACAGTGGTGTATCCGGCCACCGGGCTCATCGACAGTGCAGGAATCAACAACGGAACGGGTTTTACCAAGCCCTTCAAACTCGCGGGAAGCGCGGCTATTGATGGTCAAAAGCTTGCCCAAATCCTTAACGGCCGTTCGCTCCCGGGAGTCTATTTCCGGGCGGCGTACTGGACGCCGTTTTCAGGCTTTTGGAAAGAAACACAGCTCTCGGGAGTTGAACTGGTGGTATACGATCCCCGGGTGTACCGTTCCGTGCGTTGCGCCGTCGAAATATTGACTGCGGTGCGCACGATGTCGCCACGACTGATCTCCTACCGCACACACGACTTGGATATTGACTGGGGAACGGACACTCTGCGTACTGCATTGCAGGCGGGACGCAGCGCTGAAGCGATCGAGCGTCAGTGGGAGCCGGGAGTCGCCGCATTCATGAAGCTGCGCGCGAAGTATTTGCTTTATCCGTAACATACTCCAACGTCGCCTGGTCGAAGCGCTCGGCGCTCAAGCGGTGAAAACTTCACCCGAAGACTTGGCCGTGTATGCCTTTGATGCGTATTCGCAAACGGGTCCACCCGCGGCTGTCGTTTTGCCACGCACTACGCGCGACGTCGCTGCCGTCGTGAAGATCGCGAAAGCGTGCGGCGAAGCCGTGGTCCCGCGAGGCGCCGGGACCGGCCTGTGCGGCGGGGCGGTGCCTGCACGCGGCGGCGTGGTGCTTTCATTTGCACGCATGAACAAGATCCTGGAGATCGACGTGCGTAACCGCCGCGCTCGCGTTCAGCCGGGATTGATCAATCTGGACTTGTCGCGTGCCACGGAGCGCAGCGGCCTTTTCTACGCTCCCGATCCGTCGTCGCAGAAAATTTCGACCATCGGCGGCAATGTTGGGACCAATGCGGGGGGACCCCACTGCCTCTCGTACGGCACGACCGTCAATCACGTCCTTGCACTGGAGGTCGTTGACGAAGATGGTGAAGTCTTCACTACCTCACTTGACGACAGCGGATACGATCTTACCGGAACGCTGGTCGGGAGCGAAGGGACGTTGGCGGTTGTGTGCAGCGCGCAAGTTCGCCTCTTACGCTTGCCCGAAGCGGTGCGCGTGTTCGTCGCAGCGTTCCCCGATGTGGAGAGCGCATCCGGCGCCGTTTCCGCAATCATCGCTGCAGGAATCGTCCCAACGGCGCTCGAGATCATGGATGCGGTTATCGTTAAAGTGGCGGAAGAAGCTTTCGCCGCGGGCTATCCCACGGACGCTGGTGCGGTGTTGTTGGTGGAAAACGCGGGGTTCGCCGATGACATGGATGAAATCGAATCCGCAATTGCTGCGATTGCGCGGGAAAGCGGGGCACTGTCGTGGCGCAGCGCGCAAAGCGTGCGCGAACGCGAAGCGTTGTGGGCATCACGCAAGGGTGCGGTCGGGGCGACAGGGCGGATCAAACCAAATTACTACATTCAGGATGTCTGCGTTCCGAGGACCAAGTTGCCGCAGGCGCTGCGAGCCGTCAACGAGGCAGCGCGTGCCAATCGTATCACGGTGGGCAATGTCTTCCATGCGGGCGACGGTAACTTGCATCCGTTGCTTCTTTTTGATAAGCGGAATAGACGCGAAGTCGGTGCGGTTGTGGAAGCGGGCAATGAGATACTAAAAGCCTGCATCCGCCTGGGGGGAGCCATCAGTGGCGAACATGGCATCGGTTACGAAAAGCGTGGAACGCTGTCGCTGATGTTTACGACCGAAGATTTGGCCGCGATGGGCCGTGTGCGCGAGGTGTTCGATCCTCACCGCCACCTCAATCCCGAGAAAATTTTTCCGGCGGGCGTAGGCTGCGCGGAAG
>JALZBG010000128.1 GCA_030947645.1 Vulcanimicrobiota bacterium
TCCCAATCTACGTGTCGAGTATCCGCTGGCAGCATCGATGTGAGTTAACCGCGCGCCAGCGCCTCGACAATTAGCCATAAGCCGACTGCAGAAAACGCCATTCCGGCTGCAATGCCCGAAAAACGCCATGCTCTGCGCCCAAGTACTTCCCCGATGCGCCGGCCGATGAGAATTCCTCCGGCGCTCACAACGAACGCCTGCGTTCCGATGGCACCAAGCAGAGTGCTGATCGGCAAATGGGCGGTTCCCATGGGGAAACCGACGACCAGCTCGTCCATCGAAATGCCTATGCCTGCAGCCGCCGCGGCCCGTATCGATCCAAACGACAAACTTCCGCTTTCGTCTTCGTTCAGCGACGCTTCGCGGAACGAGTGGATTGCAACACCGATCAAAGCTAACCCGCCCACTACTTGCGCCGGGACCGTAAAGCGGATGCCTGCGATTTGCCCGATCAATATTCCGGCGATGGGCATAACCGTCTCAAAAACGGCAAAGACAATAGCTGGCCGGAGCGGGTCCATTCCGCGCAAGCCCAAGGCAATGGCGACAGCGAGCGTATCGAAACCTAGCGGCATCACAAAGGCAAGGACCCGCGCTGTCATCGTTCCCTGTTAGATAACACTCTTTCAAACCGCGTCAATTAAGGTAAGTGCCCGTCGCGTGAATGAGAACTCGGAGCACTTGACGTTGAGGGTAGCCGCCGGCGATCCGTCTACTTGTAAACGTACGGCTCACAAGCATTACTTCCGGCAGACTGCCTCCAGCCTGTAGCCGTCGGGATCGCGAACGAAAGCGGCAAAATAGTCATCTGAGTACTCCGGACAAAGCGCGGGCGCACCTTCATCACGAGCCCCCCGTGCCATCGCGGCCGCGTGAAAGCCCGTCACAGACTCTCGCGTAGAGGCAGTGAAGGCAAGATGCGATTGAGGACTCAAAGCAACAACATCAGCTGATTCTTGCTTGATTGCGAAGCTATCCTCGGAGTTCGGATAACCATATCCGACAGCATTGTTATAGGCCCACACTCGAACGATACCCAGTGGGGCCAGGACGGCGTCGTAGAATGCTGCCGATCGCATGAGATTGGATACTCCGAACGATATATGGTGCAACATCGCTTTCTCGTCCTCGTTCGAAAGCGTTGGGGGGGCTTCCGCCTGCTCTCACAAAAAAAATCAACAACCATGATTATTCGCAGAGCCAAACCCGAAGAAGCAGAAGTACTAACGCAGCTCGCCGTGCGTTCGAAACGTTCGTGGGGCTACGACGATGCGTTCATGTCGGCGATTGCAAACGACATGATCGTACGATCTGATTATCTCAAAAATGAAATGCCGTCGTTGCACCAAGGGACGACGGGATTGCCGGTTACGCAATCCTATGCTTGGACGGCGGCCAAGCGTATCTGCGTGATCTTTTCGTCGACCCCTCGTTCATGCGCAAGGGCGTCGGCGCAGCGCTGTTCGATCACATGCTCGCGTTCGCATAAAACCAGGGTGCAAAGCTACCGGCGCTGGTTAGCGATCCCAACGCTGTGGGATTCTATGAGCGGTATGGTTTGCGCCTGATCGCGCAAGAAGCCTCGACCTTTGTCGGGGGGCGCAAACTTCCGGTGATGGTAATCGATTTGCCAGTAGCAGGGCAAACGGGGTCGGTGGGGTGCGCCGTCCAGTTAAGTTCCTTGGTTAGCGGTTTAAGCGTCATATCGGCCTCGGCCCTGGCGGAGCTGTTGCGCCTGGACCGCGTGGCATCATGCAAAAGGCCTTTAGGCCGATGCGTGCATGTGCTAAAATCGGGTAATGAATATCATGCAACAAGACCGTCAGCGGTGGGTCCAGCCGGAATTTGAGGAACGCCCCCTTGGGGCAGAGGTAACGGCCTACATTTCATCGCCCATTCCCAATTTAAGAGCTTAGCGAAGCGCGCCGGCCCGCCAGAGGAGCGGCCGGGCGGAGCAGGCGCATGGCTGGCCAGAGCAGCAAACGGCCGGCTTTTTCATACAGCCCGGAGTAGAAGGATGCCAGCGCTCTCAGAAGAGTTCATCGCCCGGCTCAAGGCAGTGGGAGCGGAGCGCTACCATGATAAGCATCCCTTCCATAAAAAACTCGTTGCGGGAGAGCTGACACCCTCGCAAATGCAGGCGTGGGTAGCAAACCGGTATTACTATCAAAAAAGCATCCCGGTCAAGGACGCGCTGATTCTGGCGAACTTACCCTCCGCTGAATACCGCCGAAGCTGGATCCAGCGCATTCACGATCACGACGGTACCTCCGGCCAAGAGGGGGGCACCGCCATGTGGTTTGCGCTTGCGCGCGCCGTGGGCCTCGACGAAAATGAGGTGCGCTCGGAACGATTGGTCGCGCCCGCAACGGTCTTTGCGGTCGATGCGTACGTGAATTTCGCGCGAGCCAAACCTTGGCTTGAGTCGGTCGCGTCATCGCTGACCGAGCTTTTCGGGCCTCCGGCGATGACCGAACGCGTCCAAGCAATCATGGCAAAGTACCCGTGGATCGATCGTCGCGGTTTAGCCTACTTCGAACATCGTATTCCCATCGCCAAGCGCGACGCGCAGATCGCGCTTTCATGGGTCGTGGCCGAAGCGATAACCCAGCAACTGCAAGATCGTTGCGTGGCGGCGCTGGTCTTCAAATGCGATGTGCTGTGGGCAATTTTGGATGCAACGGCGCTTGCCTCGGCCGTTTTCGCGTGAATCGTCAAAGCCGTCCTGCGCTTGGGAAGGGGATTGGGCTGCGCCGCGAGAGCGATGGTACGGCCATGCTCCTCGTTCCCGAGGGCGCCCTATTCCTGAACTCTTCGGCCGCGGCGGCGATCGAACTCGTGGATGGGAAGAAGACCGTCCATGACATCATTCGAGCACTCATCGAACGGTTCGATGTGAACGAAGCGCAAGCGAGCCAAGAGGTCCTGCACCTTTTTGCGCGGCTCGCCGAGCGACGGTTCGTACGAGATGCTTGACAGCATTCCTCGCCCGCTCTCGCTACTCTGTGAATTGACGTATCGATGTAATCTGCAATGCCCGTACTGCTATAACCCTTTGAACCTGGAGGGATATCGCGACGAGCTCGACACCGCGACCTGGAAGCGGGTTTTGAACGAAGCCGCGCAGATAGGAGTAGTGCAGGCGCACTTTTCCGGCGGTGAACCAACGTTACGGCGCGACCTTTCCGAACTGATCGCGGAGGCTACGCGAGCGGGCCTGTACACGAACCTCATCACGCAGGGCACATTTCTCACGAGTCAACTGCTTGACGAATATCTCGCCGCCGGGTTGAAGCACGTGCAAATTAGCATCCAAGCGCCCGAAGAAGAACTGGCAGACGCGATCGCTGGAACGCGCGTTCATGCTCGCAAAGTTGAAGCATTAAAACTTGTCGCTGCGCGAGATGTCGCTTTGACTTTAAATTGCGTGCTGCATCGTAAGAATCACGATATGCTTGAAGACGTGATCGCGTTTGCCGAACTGTTTGAGATAGGCCGGTTAGAGCTGGCAAACGTGCAATTCTACGGTTGGGCCTATCGCAATATGAAGGCGCTCATTCCGACGCGCGAGCAAGTACGGCGCGGTGAGGAGCTGGTGAGTGAAGCCAGGGAGCGTCTTCGCGGCAAGATGGAAATCACGTACGTATTGCCCGATTATTTCGGCGACTTTCCAAAACCATGCATGAGTGGATGGGCGCGCGCTTTCATGACGGTGACGCCGAACGGACAGGCCTTGCCCTGTCCGGCGGCAGCTGCGATCCGCACGCTTCGCTTTGAAAACGTCCGCGACGTATCGCTACACCATGTATGGCATGAATCTGAATCCTTCAATGCGTATCGCGGCACCGGCTGGATGCCGGATCCATGCCGTTCGTGCGCGCGCCAAGAGCAAGACTGGGGTGGCTGCCGCTGCCAAGCGTATCTGATTCTCGGCGATGCCGGCCTTACCGATCCGGCTTGCATTCTAAGCCCCATGCACGATCGGATCGAAGCCTTGCGCACGGATCAACAAGAAGTCCCATTCGCGCCCCGCCGCATGGGTGAGCACACCGCTACTTCTCTCAAGTGATCGTTCGAGTTCTCGGCTCTGCGGCGGGCGGTGGCGTTCCCCAATGGAATTGCAACTGCTCTAATTGCAGGGACGCGCGAAACGGCTCGCAACCTCGCCGTTTAGAGTCCTGCGTTGCACTGAGCGCCGACGGAGCGCGCTGGGTATTGCTCAACTGTTCACCTGACATCTCCCAACAGATCAACGCGTTCACTCCGTTGCAGCCGCGCGAGCGCCGTGGTACCCCCATCAGCGAGATATTGCTCACCGATGCAAACGTGGATCACATCGGAGGACTTGCGGTGTTGCGTCAGAGTGGATCGCATGCGTTCGTCATTCGCTCCAGTCCAATCGTTCGCAATCTTGCGCTAAAGCAGCCGGCGTTTGCGGCGTTCTCGCTTCCGCCGCATACGTGGCTAGAAGTATCGGAGGACGGTTGTTTGCCATTTGGGACTGACGGCATCCTCGGTAAAGATCTGCAGATGCGAGCATTTCCGGTTCCAGGCACAACGCCTGGATATGCCGGCCGCAAGCCGGAAGTTGGCGCAGTGCTCGGGTACGAGATATCCGATCCATCGACCGCCAAAACGCTCATCTTCGCGCCGGTCTTCGCGCAGATCAACGCGGCGCTGCGAAGGGCCGTCGAGCAGGCGGATGTGGCGTTACTGGATGGATCGTTTTACACGGACGACGAGTTGATTGCCGGCGGATTCATGTCGAAATCAGCCCAACACCTCGGACATCATCCGATTGGAGGCCGTGACGGCACCTTGGCGCAATTTGCCGGTGTGCGCGCTCGCATCGTGTTTACGCATCTCAACAATTCCAACCCGGCACTTGATCCGGCGTCCGGCGCAGCGCGAGAAATCAGCGCCGCGCAGGCGGAAGTCGCATTCGACGGCATGGAGTTTTCGTTATAGGAATTCCGAAGAACCCGCTTTATTTTTTATTGGCGCGCCGCATCCATTGTCCAGTCGGCGATATTCCAAACAGGCGAGTCTTCAGCGGGACGAAAGCCGTGCAGCCCGCTGGGGATCACATAGATCGCATTTTGTTGCCACAGTGCAAGTGAGGGAAGTTCTTCCATGATGCGCCGCTGCACTACCGCCGCATAGCGGCGCCGGGAGAGCCGATCGTAGGTCGCCAAACCGGCTGCGGCGGCTCGATCGGTCTGCGAGTCACAATACCAACTTGTATTGAAACCGCCCGGCGGAATCTGACGGCAACCGAAATACCAATCCGTGTCAGGGTCGACTCCTGTATAGATTTCCAAGAATGCGATTTGAAACCGTCCGCTATATATAGGACCGCCACTACTCGCGTCCGCACGAAATTGCAGAGGACTGTACGACCGCAGAATGAGCTCGACCCCTGCAGCGCGTAACTGTTGTTGCAACTGCACGCCGATTGCGCTGGCGACCGCATTACCGGCAACGAACGAGAATTGTAGAGACGGCACAACGCCCTTGAGCACTCGAGCTGCAGCTGTGGGATCGAACTTCGGCGGTTGGATTGCCGGGTCGTAACCCCAACTGAACAATCCACGATTGGCGTGCTCAAACGCCTGAGCGCCCCTAGTCGCATTATCGACGACGCGTCGCCAATCAATCGCCTGAATCAACGCCCGGCGTATCCGCGTGTTGGCGAGGTGAGTATCGCGTGTATTGAAGAACAGATCGCCAACGCCCGCAAGCGGAGCTCGTACCACGCGCTCTCCTGCAAGACTGCGGTATTCCCGCAGATGCGCCGCGTCGGCCATAAG
>JALZBG010000034.1 GCA_030947645.1 Vulcanimicrobiota bacterium
CGCGAACAACGTACGATGTGAGCACGATCAACCGCGTTGATGTCATTGGCGTTCCGATGGATCTTGGTGCCGACCGGCGTGGCGTTGACATGGGACCATCTGCGATTCGGTACGCGCGTTTGCACGAGCAGTTAAAGAACATGGGCATCGCAGAGGTCAAGGATCACGGAAACTTGCACGTGCCCATCGCCGAATCGTCAAGCCTCAACGGCGTCAATGCAAAGTATCTGCCGGTCATCAAGAACGTTTGCAATGAACTAGCCGTACTGGTCGACAAAGCGGTGCGCGGCGGCGGCTTTCCCATCGTGCTGGGTGGGGATCATTCCATCGCAATAGGGACGCTGGCGGGCCTGTTTAGCTCACGCGGGCAAGCAGCCGGGCTAGTGTGGATCGATGCGCACGGCGATATAAATACGCCGGTAACTTCCCCCTCAGGAAATGTGCACGGGATGCCGCTTTCTTTTGCCCTCGAAGCGGGACATGCGGACCCCAAGCGGACCGTGCTCGTTGGTCTGCGAGATGTTGACGCGGGGGAGAAAAAAGCGATTCGCGAGATGGGCGTGAGCACGTTTTCAATGACCGACTTGGACCGCATGGGCATGACCGAGGTCATGCAGCGGGCCTTGGACATCGTCGGAAGAGGTCAACGCTCGGTGCATGTTTCTTTCGACATGGACGGAATCGATCCGAGCGAAGCTCCCGGAGTAGGAACGCCCGTTAAAGGGGGAATCAGTTATCGGGAAGCGCACGTCGCGATGGAGATGCTCGCAGATTCGGGTGCACTGGGCTCGATCGAAATCACGGAAATCAATCCTATACTGGACCGTGAAAACCAAACTGCCATTTTAGCCGTCGAATTGATTCTTTCGGGACTTGGTAAGTCAATACTTTAACACTTGCGTATGCACGGGTGCATGGGTTGCGCCGGGCCGGTACGATGCGCTCGCTGGCAGCGTTTTTGGCGCGTACCGATCCGGAAATCTTCGCACTATGCGAAATAGATGCAGGTAACGCCTTAGCCCTCGCCACGCGTTTCGTGCGGCAGTACGCCTATCGAGGGGGGCAGGCGTTGTTCTTAAAAAGCAGCGGCAGCATCACCGCCGTAAGCGATGAGCCCGTGCTGCTCTGGCCGAGCCGGCCATTTGACCGGCGTGGCGTGGTTTGCGTGAAAGCCCGGCGCGGTAATGGCATGGTATCTGTCTTAACGGCGAAAATCGCTAGCCGACGGAAACAGCGAGCCGCGGAGGTTCGGCACCTTCGCAACATCGTTCGGGCGCTCGAGACGCCGGCGATCCTGTTCGTTCATCTCACTCATGAAGCGGCGCTTCATTTCCCCGGGTACGAACGCGTCGCTTTTGCGCGCGCGCTATCCGAACGGATTTACCAGTCAGGTTTCATGGTGCGGAACGCAAGCGTCGAGGACTCACCGCATCATGGGATGGCGACACCGGTCGCTGCTACTCTTTCCCGCGAAGCTTGAAGACAATGCGGGCTTGGCCGTCGCAGGGTAACCCCGAACATACTTGAGGAACGTATGAAGCGGCCATGAGGCGCTTCGCAACCTCATCGCGCATAGCAGAATCGACTCCGGACATCGAGCGAACTCGGATGGCTTTCCCCTCCTCGCTGACGTCCATAACGATGATGACGTCGTTCGCGTGCATCAGCCTTTTTAGTTCCAAATAGTCCTTCGTGTTCAACAGCGCTTCTCGACTCTCGCCGAAGATGCCAACGCCGGGTGCCGGCGCATGTCCCTCGCTCAGCGCCACGGCCGCCGGTTCGGACGTGGGGGCCGGCGTGCCGGGGGGCGCCTTTTGCGCGACGCGCGCGGAAAAAACAGGCACCGGTTTGGCGGTCGCGACGTGGGGTGATGCGCTGGCACGGGGTTCACTCGAGGATTCCGCCGTGGCCACGGGCGCTGCAGGCGCGTCGGTTCGTACTGCGGCAACGGCATCCGGCGACGGCGGAGCGGTGACCCGGGAGCGAGGCGTTGGACGGTGTGACCGCGCACGGGCGTGAAACGCTCGCGGGGGCCGCGTGGGCATCGGTGAATTCGGTACGGAAGCGACCCGTACCGCGGCAGCTCGAAATGCAGGAGGGCGCACTTCCCGGTGGGCGACGGACCGCCGTTCGACGTTCACCCTCATTGTTCTGGAAAAAGTCAGTATTTGAGTGCTTTGTCGATTATTAAGCGGACTGCGCGCTGTCGGCAAGAGAAACGTTCCCAAGCCATGCAAAACAAGCGAGGCGAGCAGCGCCCCAAACAGCCGCTTGTGTTTATACCAAAGGCGTTGCTGCAATGTGAAGTCCTAGAGAGTATCGTTGCTACGACTCCTTTTGTGATGCCCCCTGTGCTCGGTCCAAGTCCGACTCCACAGAGTGCAACCCGTTGCACCGTGAGGTCGTCCTAGACGTAGCTACTCAAGGGAGATCGCTTTGCCGAAAACCGACATGGTGCTGTATCAAGCCGAATGGTGCGCGTACTGCGCACGCGTACGCTCCAAGATGACCGATCTTCTGTTGGGGTACACAATCGTTAACGTACCGTCGTCACATAGGGAGCGCGAGGAAGTACAAAAGGTGTCGAACCAAACCGAGATTCCAGTCTTGGTAGATGGCGACACCGTGCTCACCGATGACGACGAAATTATTCCGTATCTCGAAAAGAAGTACGGCAAAGCCGGTTAGCGCGAGAACAGCAGCGCCGCTACCGTTGCTCCGCTCACAGTCGCCAAAAAATTCACGGCGTCGTTACTCATCCACGCCGCTCCGCGGATTAACGCGGTGTTCGCGCCGCACGAATGGGGTTCGTTTTCGCAGGCGCGTTGGCAGGCGGCACAAAATCGTAGCGCTTGCGCGCTGGCACCGAGCAGGGAGTCAACCAGCGCGCCGGCCACCCCACCAGCGAAGATCGCAAACCACGGACCAACGTGCAGCAACGCGGCAGTGCTCGCAATGAAGGCCGCTCCCAGCAGTTCAGCGAGAGTGCCGGAAACAGTAATGCCGCCGGAAAGCCCTGCCGCTACGAATCGTCCTGTTAGGATCGAGCGCGGTCTTTGCGACGTTAAAGTGCCAAGTTCCGTGCCCCAGGTGTCGGCGGCGGCGGCAGCCAAAGCGCCGGCGAACGCCGCGTGCCATGGCGTGTAGGTGCTGAGCGCAAAGAGCGCACAAATTGCCGCTGCGCCACCGTTAGCGAACACCTGCCCGGCGTCTCGTGCTCCAAGCTTCCCAATATCAACGTTCAACCGTCCTTTGCGAGCACGGCCAATTCCGGAGATCGCGATAGCGGGTATGAAAAAAGCGAAAAGGACCAGCGCATCGGGCAATCCGCCACTCCCGTAGACGCACGTACCGACAACAAATGCAACGAAGGCACCCGCTCCCGTAAGCACGCCGAAACGAAACGCCGCCAATGCGGCCACGACCGCAAAGAAACCACCCAGATCGAAATTTGTAAGCGGAGCGAGAGTCAGTCTGTCGATGAGTTGAGTGTTGCGCTCTGCGCGCATTCCAGCGCGTCGATCAGGCCTTCAACGGTGTATTCGCCCGCCACAACGTCGACGCGCAGGCCCAGTGCGGTTGCGGCGGAAGCCGTGATCGGCCCGATGCACGCGACGATTTTTCCGTCGGTCGCTATCCGTGTATCCTGGCCAAGGTTATCAGCGAATCCTCGCACCGTGCTGGCGCTAGTAAAGGTAAGGATATCGGAAGAGCGCACTTTCTGCGCAAAATCCGGATCGAGTACGATTCGCGTCTGGTACGCGGCAATTACATCGATGAAGCGGCCCGCTTCGCGCAACGTCCGCGGCAGAACGTCTCGAGCCTCTTGAGCGCGGAAAATCAAAATTCGATCATCCTTTTTGCTCTTCGCGCGCAGACACGCTGCTATTTCTTCACTGACGAATTCCGTCGGCAGGAGATCGACTCGAATACCGCGTTCCATCAATGCCTGCGACGTCTTTGGGCCGATCGCTGCGATCTTCGCTCCCGCGAGCGCCCGGCTGTCGCGTCCAAGCTCCCGCAACACATCAAAGAAGGCATCCACCCCGTTGCGCGATGTGAAAACAATCCAATCGTAGCTCCCGGCACGCTCGACCGCGTCGCGTGCTGCTGAGGGATCATCCGGCGGCCCTATGGAGATCGTCGGTGCAAGAATCGGCTCAGCACCCATTTCCCAAAGCCGCAGAGCAAGGGCATCGCTTTGGCCGGCGGGTCGCGTAATCAACAGGCGCCTTCCAAAGAGCGGACCTTTTTCAAACCACGCAATGTCTTTGCGTAACGCTACAACCTCACCGATAACTACAATGGATGGCGCCGAAAATCGGGCACGCTCGACATCGGCAACGATGGTCTGCAGAGTGCCGACGATTGTCTCTTGCGATGGCCGAGTGCCCTCGCGAATAATTGCTACGGGCGTTTCCGGCGCAAAGCCGTTCTCGCGCAGTTGTCCGACGATCGAGTTCAGATTCGCCATGGCCATCAAGAGTATGAGGGTTTGATGCGGATCGCCGAGCCGTTTCCAGTTAATACTCGAGCATTCTTTGCCGGGATCTTCGTGACCGGTAACAACGGTGAATGATGTGTTGTGCGAACGATGCGTGACCGGAATGCCCGCGTAGGCGGGAACCGCCAGCGCTGAGGTGATTCCCGGAATCACTTCAAACGTTATGCCCGCGGCACTGAGCTCTTGCGCCTCTTCACCGCCACGTCCGAAGATGAACGGATCTCCGCCTTTTAGACGCACAACGTGCTTTCCTTGGCGCGCAAGCTGTATCATCAGGGAGGTAATGTCGCTTTGTGATAGCGCGTGAGTGCCGGCTTGTTTCCCTACATACACTCGTTCGCAATCCGCGGGCGCGAGTGCAACGATCGGAGCAGAGGCCAAGTAATCGTACAGCAAGACGTCGGCTTGGCGCAGGGCGTGCAATGCCTTGACGGTCAGCAGGCCGGGATCACCGGGCCCGGCGCCGACCAGCGACACTTTCCCCCTGTTATTCAAGATCCAGAGAGGGGTTTTCAACCGTTCCCTTCGAGAGACGAAGATCGAATAGTTCATCCAACATGCGGGCGTGACTCAATGCTTCGGCGTGATCGGAAACTGCCTTGTCACGGATCCTCGTAACGGCGTTGTGCAAGAGTTTGGAGATAATCGTGAGCGACGTGCCGGTGATGAGCATGCGCTCGCGTTCGGTGAGCGCGGGGCAACGCGCAAAGAGCCGCTCTACTTCGGCATGGCGGATCGCTTCCGCTCGTTGTGTTAACGATGCGATGACCGGGACTGCGATGCGTGATTGGTACCACTGACGGAAGCGCTCGACGTATTCTGCGATGATCTCTTCAACAAAAGGGATGGCTTCTCGGCGAGTTTCCAGGTTTGATTCAACCACGTCCTTGAGCCCATCGATATCGACGAGCAGTACTCCAGCATTGTCCGCTACTGTTGGATCTACGTCGCGCGGCACGGCGATATCGACAATAAACAGCGGTCGATTGCTTCGTTCGTTCATCGCTTGAGCGACGTTCTGCGGCGTCAGGATAAAATGCGACGCGCCGGTAGAGGTTACGACGATGTCCGATGCGGCGAGCGCTTCGGTCAGGCTGCCCAACTCGAGCGGTCTGCCTACACCGACATCAGCGATTATCTGAGCCACGCCTTTCATGGAGCGATTGGTAATGTACAAGTGTTGCGTGCCTTCGGCACGCAACCGTTTCACTGCGGTGCGGCCCATCTTTCCGGCACCGATGACCAGCACTGTTTTGTCTGCAAGGTTTCCCAGGTGCTGTTTAGCAAGATCGACCGCAGCACTCGCCACGCTGACGAATTCCTCTCCGATACGCGTCTGCGTACGTGCAGCTTTTCCCGCATGTAACGCTTCGCGGAACAGTTTATGCATACCGGTGCCGACGGAACCCGCTTTTTGCGCTTCGATATAGGCATCTTTGACTTGCCCTAAAATTTCGGCTTCTCCGATCAACATAGAATCCAGTCCGGTGCACACGCGAAACAGGTGTTCGATCGCCTGGGTTCCGAGGAGCGTATACAGATATGAGTCGAGGTCGGAAACCTCGCCGTGGCGGAAATTTTGAAGAAATACCTTGAGCTGAGAAACCCCTGTCTCATAATCTGCGAGCTCCGCGTAAATTTCCAAACGCCCGCACGTGGACAGCATCACCGCCTCTATGACCGCTTCGTAGTCGCGCAACGCAACGAGCGCTTCGCTCATCCTCGCCGGCGGGAACGCATGGCGTTCGCGGACGGAAACGGGAGCGGTGTGATGCGAGAGACCCAGACAAACTAGCGGCACGATGCCATCCTAATACGGCCTCCTGGCGCCGGGTAGCGCATTTATCGCATGGCCTCTTTCCAAATTCGCAAAGCCGTGCTTCGACGATGCTTCGAGAGGCTCAGCATTGATTATTACTCGACATGACACGCGCCGTCACCCTGGCTTGTCGGAGGGTCCCTCTCACCCTGAGCTTGTCGAAGGGCATGGCCTGCATTATCGAACCGCCGAAAAGATCGATGCCAACGTCACATCCGCCGCTGCGACCGTATGATCGACATCGGCCTGCGTGTGCGCCGTTGATACAAAGGCCGCTTCGAACTGAGAAGGGGCGAGATACACGCCGCGATCCAGCATCCCGTGAAAAAACTTTGCGTACAGATTCACATCACTGCGTAGGGCGGTTTCCAAATCGACGACGGTATCGCCGGTGAAAAAGGTGCATAGCATCGATCCTCGTTGCGTCGTGTAATGCGCGATGCTGTGATGTTCTAAGACGTCGTGCAACCCGGCGCACAAGTTGCGCGCGGTCGTTTCGAGCCGTTCGAAGTGGCTGCGATCTTCCAGGATGCGCAACGTTGCAATCCCCGCTGCCATCGCCAAAGGATTGCCGGAAAGCGTTCCCGCTTGATACACGGGGCCGTCCGGCGAAAGTCTAGCCATTATCTCCGCGCGCCCTCCGAAGGCACCAACCGGCATTCCGCCGCCCAATACCTTGCCGAGCGTCGTGAGATCGGGCAGAACGTCCTCGAGTTCTTGTGCTCCGCCCGGCGCGACTCTGAAGCCCGTCATCACTTCGTCGAATATCAGGAGAGACTCGAACTTCGCAGTTAGCTCGCGCAACTCGCGTAGATAACCCGCATGCGGCAAAACGAAACCCATGTTTCCGGGGTACGGTTCCACGATGACGGCAGCGATACGTTCGCCGTCGCGCGCGAACACGTCGTGCACGGCCTGTGCGTCATTAAAGGGAAGAACCAGCGTATCGGTCGCAACGCCCAGGGGAATGCCGGGAGAGTTCGGGACCCCGTTGGTCAACGCACCGCTTCCGGCAGCCATCAAAAATGCATCACCGTGCCCGTGATAGCATCCGGCGAATTTTACGATCTTGTCCCGGCCGGTGTAAGCGCGCGCCAGGCGCACCGCACTCATCGTGGCCTCGGTACCGCTGGAAACAAAACGCACGCGTTCGATGGAAGGCACCATCGTACAGACCAATTCGCCTAACTGGCTCTCGGCCTCTGTGGGCGTACCGAATGAAATTCCTCGTCCGGCGGCGATCTGAATAGCTTTGATTACGGCCGGATGCGCGTGGCCGAGGATGAGCGGACCCCACGATAGCACGTAATCGATATATTCGTGATCATCGAGGTCGCGCAGAAGGCTGCCGGACCCGGACTTCATAAAAACCGGCGAGCCTCCTACCGCTCTAAAGGCTCGAACTGGAGAGTTGACACCGCCGGCAATCACAAGCCGTGCACGCGAAAATGCTGAGATGGAGCGCTCTAGCTTCACTGGACTGACCGCATATGACAGTAGCGCACGTAATCGGTAGGCGTATTGATGTTGCGCAGCATCCAACTTTGGGTCATCGGCACATACCGCACTACTAGTCGATCGAGCACGCCGTGAATCGCAGCTTGGCCGTTCTCGAGCAGGGCAGATCCTTCTCGCAAAAATGCATCGCGCGCGTACAATGCGGCTAAAGGCGCCGTACGTCTAACGCCCCCGTCATCGTGTACCGGAACTACGGCTTGAGCACCGGCGAGGTGGGAGCGAAGCAATGCAATCAACGAAATCTCGACGAACGGCATATCCCCTGCAATAACGAATACAAATGACGATTGCATCACCTCCATGGTGCTCACCACGCCGCCCAGGGGTCCGCGATCCGTCCAGCGGTCCGCTACCACGGTGCAGTTTTCCAGCGCGTCCAATTGCGCAATATCTTGCACGCCGCATGAGATGTACGTCGGATATGACGATGAAAACGTACGGCATACCCGTACCAGCATGGGCACCTGGCCCACCGGATGTCGCAATTTGTCCGGGAACCGAGTGGCTTTGCCGCCGGCAAGAACGAGTACTTCGATCGGACTAGGTTGCGAACTGCTGCGCATATTGCTTGGCGAAGTAGGTGATGATGATATCCGCCCCCGCGCGGCGAAAGCAAAGCAGCAGTTCCTCGACGGTGCGTGGTTCATCGATCCAACCTTGGCGGGCCGCGGCCTTGACCATCGCATATTCACCACTGACGTTGTACACTGCGACCGGAAGGGTAATCTCTTCGCGTACCCGTCGAACGATGTCGAGATACGCAAGTCCCGGCTTAATAACGATGATATCCGCGCCTTCCTCGACGTCCAGCCGAACCTCTCGAAGTGCTTCTCGTGCATTCGCCGGGTCCATTTGGTATGAACGACGGTCGCCGAATTGCGGAGTGCAATCCGCCGCTTCGCGAAATGGTCCGTAGAATGCCGATGCATATTTGACTGCATACGACATGATGGCAACTTCAGGATGACCCGCAACGTCAAGTGCCGCGCGTATGGCGCGAACGCGTCCGTCCATCATATCGGAGGGTGCTATAACGTCGACTCCGGCTCGCGCGTAGGTAAGAGCGACCCTTGCGAGCACTTCGAGTGTGCGATCGTTGTCGACTTCACCCCTGGCATCCAGCAGCCCGCAGTGCCCGTGGTCCGTGTACTCGCAATTACAGAGATCGGCGATGACCAGCATCTCGGGGACCGCTGCTTTAATCGCGCCGATGGTGCGTTGCACGATGCCGTCGTGTCTGTCATTGGAGGTGGCTTGAGCGTCCTTATGCGCGGGAATTCCGAAGAGCAACACTCCACGGATTCCAATTGCGAACAAGGCGCGAGTTTCGCGCGTTGCGTTTTCCAACGTCAAGCGCAGTATCCCGGGCATACTGGAAATAGGGCCGGCCGAATTCGGCTCTTCTACGATAAACAGCGGCTGTAGAAGCTGCGCCGGATGCAGCCGATGTTCGGTTGTTAGGGCACGCATGGCGGAGGTGGTCCGTAACCGTCGGGGGCGCAGTGTTGGTGAGACGGATCGCTGATCGATCACAACACCGAGGCTTCCGTAAACTGGGTGGTAAGGTGAGTACGGACGGCGGCGATCAGCGCCTCAACCGTCGCGGAGCTTGCAATCACGTCGGGAATGAAGCGTGCTTCTTGCGCCGCGCCGGCGGAGCGCGCACCCATGGCTGCGACCGAGGGCCGCACACCGCGTTCAAGCAGCTCTTGCAAATACGGCAGAACCGCCGTAACCGCGCCGCTTGAGGGAAAAATCACCATGTCGGGGGTGCGTTCGCCAAGTGCGGTGCAAGCTGCTGCACTGGTCGCTACCTCAATGACCTCCGCGCCATCGGCGCGCAGACATTCGGCGATACGGCTGGAGCGCTCCCGCGTGCGCGGTAGCAAAATCAGCTTGCCACTCAGCGGCTCGGTCGGCGCCCGCGGCAGCCGCTCCAAGATCTCTGCGCCACCCGAGGAGTGCAATTGGTGCGCCAGCATAAGTCCCACACGGTGTGCTTCCTGCGCCGAGGTTACGTCGTCGCGCCGCTGTGCGTGAACGCAGTTCTTTCCATCGGGTGAAGCAATAACGCCGCGTAGCACGAGCGTGCGCGTGCGTGTTTCGTATGACCCATGAATGCCGATCGGCGCCTGACATCCGCCCTGCAACTCCCGCAATGCGGCACGCTCTGCTAGGACAGCGAGTTCAACGAGCGGATCATTGAGTGCTTCGCGCAGGCGTTGGCGCAAAGCCCGCTCATCACTCCGCGCTTCTATTGCGAGCGCACCTTGTCCGACGGCGGGCACAACGTCGTCAACGTCAAACGGTACCGTGAACGTCGCATGCGCCCCTAAACGCGTTAGACCAGCGAGCGCCAATACGATAGCATCGTAGGCACCAGTTTGCAATTTTTTTAAACGCGTGTCGACGTTCCCGCGAATGTCATCATACCGTAAATCTGGACGCTTCGCGCACAACTGCGCGCGCCGGCGTAAGCTCGAAGTTCCCACGCGCGCTCCCTCGGGTAAGTCTGCGAATGTTTTATAGCGTTCACTGCAAAAGGCGTCGCGCGGATCCTCGCGTTCGGTGACGGCACAGAGTTCCATATCGTCCGGCAGTGAGCTGGGAAGATCCTTACATGAATGAACGGCATAGTCGGCCCGACGATCGCGTAATGCCAACTCTAGCTCTTTGACAAACAAACTTTCGGCGCCGATTGCGGCGATGGACCGGTCTTGCACTTTGTCGCCGGTAGTGAACACGCGCAGGATCCTCGAAACAATTCCGTTGCGTGCGAGTTCGGCGACTACTGTACCGGTTTGAATCATCGCGAGCGCGCTCGAACGCGACGCGCAGGTGAGGTTCAAGGTGGCGGCTTGTCGCTGTGGTCGCGCGCAAGGAGCACGCGCACTTCGCGTTCGACCTGCGAGCGGCTCATTGCAGCAAGCTCAGGGAGCGGCAAATTGGCAACCTCAGTCAATACGGCGGCGCGATGTTGGACGGGCACCGTGGCGTTGAGGTACTCGCGCGCCGCTGCAACGGTATCTGCTGCTGCGGCATACTCCTCACCGAAACGCACGGCTAGTTCATCGCGCAAGCGCTTGGCGAAGGCTGGTGCGCGGCCGTTGGTGTCAATCGTAACCGTTAGGGATCCAACGCGGTGTACTGCCGGCATCGTAAAATCGCCGCGCTCCCTCCCCGTGGCATCACTGCTGAGGATGCCGGCCTTTCGAGCCGCGCTCATGACGGCTGCGTTGGTGCTTTCGTCGTTAGTCGCCGTTATCACGATAAACGCATCACCCAGGTCACTGGGTGCGAAGCCGCGTTCCATGCATTCTAACGGTGCTGCAGCTTCGAGCATCCGGATTCCTTCGCTGATATCCGGTGCAATGACGCGGACGCACGCTCCCGCTTTCAGAAGTGAGGAAACTTTTCGCTGCGCGACGGTTCCACCGCCGACCACAACGGCACGGCGCCCTGCGATCTGCAAGGCGATTGGAAAGGGAAACATGGTGTGCGCACCTCTTAGGAATCCGTGCGCCGCCGTCCTACGTACCCGAGGGCTCGGCTTGGTTTTGCCGTAAACAGGCCGCGCATGCAGAAATCGACCCGTGCAGCGCTCATTGGTGCCATCATTGCGGGACTTATAACGCTTCCGGGCCTCGGCGTTGGGACTTTATGGGATAACAGTGAGACCGCTTACGGCGAGGTTGCGCGCGAAATCTTACTGTATCGCGACGCGATCGTCATGCACTTCAATGGCTCGCCCTGGTTCGTGCAGCCGCCTCTGTATTTTTGGATTGCGGCAGCATTCGTTAAACTGTTTTCATTGAGCACTTTTTCACTACGGCTGCCTTCCGCGTTAGCGACGATTGCGATGGGAGCCTTGACCGGATACGTCGTTGCCCGGGTGGCAAGCTATCGCGCTGCCCTGTATGCAACGATCGTTTTGTCGACCAGCTTAATGCAGGCCATCGTAGGCCGGCTTGCGATCATGGATGGGTTGCTGGATTTGGCGGTGGCGACGACGATTCTATGCTGGTACCGTGCGGTTTGCGAGGAAGATTGGCGCTTCTTCACCGCCGGATGGATCTTCGCCGCACTTGGCTTTCTTGCCAAAGGCCCGGTCGCCGTGGTGATTGCTTTGTTAGTGGTCGGGGTCTGGTATACCGTGGAGCGGCGTATAGAAATACGCAGCTTTCCGCCGGTTCGAGCCTGGGCGCCTGGCATCGCCGTCTTTCTGGTCGTATCCACGCCATGGTTTGCGGCGCTAGCAAGCACCAGCGGACTTCACGCCATCGCTATCCTCATTGGGCACTACACGGTCGGGCGCTATGTGGGCACGATAGAAAATCAGACCGGACCGCTGTGGTATTATCTGCCGGTTGTGGTGCTTGGTTTTTTTCCTTGGGTTGCGTTTTTGCCGGGAGCGTTACTCTTCGGGCTGCACAATCTTGCACGCCGCAGCGAAGAAGCAGCGCCGCGATCGCTGCTGCGCCTCGCCATGGTATGGTCCGTCGCACCTCTGCTCTTTTTCAGTTTGGCAAGAACGAAACTTCCCAACTATATCGCGTTGGAGCTGCCGGGCCTGGCTTTGCTTGTGGGCCTTTATTTTGATTCCGTGATCGGGCGTTACCAGCGTCGCTCGATCCTGGTATCGGCGGCGATTGTACCGCTTACCATCGGGATGCTCGCTTTTGCAATCACCGCTTTTTCCCACAATAACCGTCTCACCGGGGATATGCAAAACTTCTTGCCAAACCTGATCGCGGTCGGTGCTGCAATCTTCATCGGATCGATTGTGACGATGGCGTTGTTGCGTACTGACAGAACCGCCGAATTTGCGCCCTACGCTCTGGGTGCGGCAACGTTGGGCGGCGTAGTGATATTGGCGCTGGTAGCGCTCGATCACGCAGAGCAGTTCAAACCAATTCCGCGTTTAGCGCGCGTTATTTCGCAACAACGCCGCCCTGCGGACATCGTGGCGATTCAAGGCGTCTCAGGTGGCAATGCCCTCGTTTTTTATACGCGGCCGCGCGTCCAAGCGCTGGGTAAGCCCAACGCCGTACCTGGTCCGGGCGAGAGTCCGCCCCAAAGTATCATCTGCGGTACGGCGCAGCGCGTATATGTCGTCACCTCCGCGAAACGGCCACGTCCGGACCCAAGCTACGGACGCAATCGCGCGCAAATCGCCCGCGCAAATAATGACGTACTCTTTCTGTACGACGGCCCTCCCTGTAAGACTGAGCGGAAACTGCTGAGCACTGTTCCTTAGGCGTCTGCGAGGGTTGGTGTTACTTGGACACTTTTGCGATGTCGGATTGCGTCACGGGTTTTGCCTGATTGCCCCACGCCGAGCGGATGTAGGTGATGACGTCAGCGATGTCTTTGTTGCTGAGCGTCCCCTTCCAAGCCGGCATCTGCCCATTATAGTCCGCCCCATTGACTTTGATCTTTCCTTGCAGCCCGTACAGCACGACGTGGACGTCGAATTTCGGATCGCCGGTGACCATGCCGTTTTTTGCCAGCGGCGGGAAAGCTCCGGGCTGTCCTTGGCCAGTGGCACCGTGACAGCTCGCGCAATTTGTGGAGAACACTTTCTCGCCGGCACCGGCTGCTGATGCGCCCGAACTGCCGGCCGCCGTCTTCATGGGGCTTCCGGCCGGATTAGCCGCGGGCATTGCCGCGGCCGCTACGGCTTGTTTTTGTCGGATGCCCACTTGACTGTAAATACTTAAACCGATGACCATGATGACGGTTAAGACGGTAAGGTTGAGGACGAGCCGTCGGGACGACGCGGTTCGTGCAATGCTACGGTCAATCCAGGGAAGCAGGACGAGAATAGCGACGGCAACGCCCGGCAGGATGACCGTTCCAATCAACTCTGCCCAGGGAGGTAAAATATTCAGTAAGCCAAAGAGCGCCAAGAAATACCAAGCAGGATATGGCGTAAACGCGGTGTTGGTTGGATCCGCTTTCGCATCGAGCGGTGCCGGCGACAGCACCGAAAACAATAAAATCAGGACA
>JALZBG010000129.1 GCA_030947645.1 Vulcanimicrobiota bacterium
GTACCTGCGCAACGCTGACGGCGACCAAGTGTTAAGGGACATAGAAAATATCGGGCGGCGTCAACCATGGGTTGTGCTGTCGGCCGGACTTGCATTGGGGTTTGCGGCCTCGCGCTTGCTCAAAGCTTCGAGCGCACAACGGTATCAGTCCTACTCCGAGCGCAACTCGAGGGAACCGTCGTATGACGCTGCATATGACACTTCGTACGAAGCAGACTATGCGGGGTCCGCTTCCCAACGTTCGACAGACTATTACGAGGACTAGTAATGGCTAGCGAATTTGAAGACGGTAGATTGCAGGACGCGTCGGTGGGCGAGCTGCTCAAGCGGCTCTCTCGGGAGACGACGTTGCTGGTACGTCAGGAAATCGAACTCGCGAAAACCGAGCTGACGCAAAAGGGAAAGCAAGCTGGGGTAAGTGCCGGGATATTCGGCGCAGCCGGGATCGTGGGTTTGCTTGCGTTCGGCGCTTTCACCGCCTTCGTCATCTTGTTGCTGAGCGTATATATGCAGTCTTGGCTGGCAGCATTGATCGTTACAATCGCGTACGGGGCTGGAGCCGGTATTCTAGCGCTAACGGGTAAGAAAAAATTTCAACACGCATCACCGCTCGCACCTGAGCAAACCGTGCAAACAGTGAAGGAGGACGTACAGTGGGCAAAGACTCAAGTGAAATCCGCCGGGAAATAGAAGAAACCCGGGATCGCATGGGCGATACGGTTGATGCGCTGGCATATAAGGCCGATGTTCCCAGCCGCATGAAGGAGAGCATTTCCGACAAAGTAGGCGGGGTGAAGTCGGCTATCAGCGGTGCCGCATCCAGAGTGACGGGTGCAGTTACCGGAACCACTTCGCGCGTCGGTGATGCAGTTGGTGGAACACGATCGCGTCTCGGTGGTACCGTCTCCGGCATGAAATCGCGCCTCGGAGAAGCGATGCCGGATGCGGGGAATGTACAACATGGCGCGCGCCGCGCCGTCGGTATGGCCGTGGAGAACCCCATCGGCTTGATGATCGGTGGTTTGGCTGCCGGCTTTCTAGCAGGACTGATGGTTCCCGCGACGCGCTTCGAAAACGAGCAAATCGGCGAGGTCGCCGATTCTCTCAAGGACCACGTGAAGGCAACCGGGCAGGAAGCGGTGCAGCACGGAAAGGCTGTCATTGCGGATGTGGCCCAGGCTGCGGGGCAAGCGGCCTCCGCATCCGCGCAAGACCATGGGCAGCAACTCGCCGGAAGTGCCAAACAGCGTGCCGGAGACCTGGCCGACACGGTAAAAGAAACTTTACCGAACGAGTCGAACGCCAACGGCAGTGCGGCACGGTCCAGCGCGTATGACAGCTCGGCGGAGTATGATACGACGCCTGACTACAGCAATCCAGGGATCAAGTAAGCGCGACGACCGATAGCGAAAACCCTCTGCGCGAGCGGGGGGTTTTTTCTTTGACTCAAGCCGAGTTCGTCGAGCGGCGTTCTCCTTCGTGGCAACATCTGGACAGGCTGCTCGAAGATATTGAATGCCGCGGGGCCTTTACGGCTTGGGAGGAGGTCGATGGGATGCGCCTAGATCTAATGTGTTCGAGTCCGGCAATCTCCTAAGTATAGCCAAGTATGCCGAACATCGCGGTCGTTGCACTGCTCTGGCGCTATCCAGTAAAAAGTTTGAAGCGCGAATCGCTGGACGTCGCTGAGGTACAATGCGACGGAATTAGCGGAGACCGTTGCTCGGCCGCCTTCGTTCGTGCAGGTCATTCACGGTTCGAAAAAACGTACCGCGGCAAAGACGATCATCGCTTGCATATGCTATCCACTGCAGCGGCGGCGCGTCAGCTTGCACTCAAGGATGACGTTGACCTCGAATTGCGCAGCGGCTCACGCTATTTCGACGCCGCCCCAATCTCCATCCTTATTGATTCATGGCTGCGCGAAGCGGAAGTGCTTGCAGGACGTGTCCTCGATCCGCAACGCTTTCGGCCGAATATTTTTGCACGCTCGACCAGAAGCTTCGATGCCTGCGAAAGCGATCTGGTGGGCCAGACGCTGAACGTCGGGCGGGTGCTTCTGCGCGTGCGCAAGCCCATTGCACGTTGTGTCACCATAACCTACGACGTGGAAAGCGGCGAGCCGGATCCGAACGTCTTGCGCTCGCTTGCCCACGGACGCAATACTGTTTTGGGAATCTACTGCGACGTGCTCATACCCGGCGAAATACGGCTTGGCGACACAGTTGGTATCGAAGGCTCGCTTCGTCAGCCAAGGAGCTGAGGGACCGAAAGTCCCAGGCCCGCTCACACCGTTCTGCGAACCAACTGCGTTTTCATACCAGTGATTTCGCGCTCAAACCCCGGGCTCCAAACCATTGATCCGGAACAGCTCGCGCAAGCGATGAACCGTTTCGTTAGCTCGTGTCCCAATACACAATTGGAGCGGGGTATCGTGAAAAGCATTCCGACCCTTGATGCATCGCACCGTGGGGCGCTCGCCCGCGCATTGACCGACGAGGGGGTGTTTGCGGACGCGAGTAGAGTCGACGACTCAACCCTTAAGGACACGGTTGCGCTTTCAGGGCGCAGTGGCGAGCTTCATCAATCGTTTTTGCACTTTCTGAAAAGCAACCCTCGGGCGTTGGAACAGTTGCATCCTGCAATCGTCAACGGCATCTTCGAGAGCATGGAAAGCCCTCGGGTTGCGTTCGACGACATATCTTTGTCGCGCCGTTCGCGGGACTTCAAAGTCGGCGCCTTCGCGGCGCTGGCAACGCTCTTCTTGAGCGTGGTCGGGTATGCCGGCTGGGGGGTGTTGCGGCCGCACCGCAACGACGCCGGTCGGGTCGCTGAGTATCCGCCCATCTATCAAACAACGCCCAACCCGGCGACTCTGCAACAGAGAAACGTTGCCGTACACGCTCCGGTGCGCAGGTCGACTCCTCCGATTCAACGCGGTTTCGTAAAGCAAGTCGTGGTGAAAGACGTGCAAAGTCAATCGGTGCCGGCTAAACCAAGCACCGCGACGCCGTTTCTTCCCCGCGGCGTCGCGGCAAGAAACGCCGCGCCGAGGCATGACCCCAGCAGGCAAAGAGCGGCCACCCCGCAGCGCAGCGAGCATCATGTCGCCATTTCAGCGATCAACAACCATTTGGCCAAAGCGCAGCGCCCCGATCAGCCAGCGGCCAGTCGCGCGCGCTCGGAACCCGTCCGGGGGACGAGCCTGCCGAGCAGCCAACTTGTGATCGCCGCGATCCCGAAAGCAACGGTGGCGGTGGCAGCGCCCATCGCGCCAACCGTTCCCACGCCGGCGCCTGTCCTTACCCCACGCGACTTCGTGGCTTCTACCATCAAAGCGGCGGCGCCAGACACAAAGATCACTTCCCTTTGGGTAAGTGACGGTGGTGGCGATCTGACCGTCGTTGAAGCCGAATCAGCGAACCGGAGCGGCACATTTTACGATAAATACGTCGTGCGATCGTCGCGCGGCAGCTTTCTAATTACCTCGCACGACCAAATACCTGTCAGCCCCTCAGGAGAACGTGCTGCAACGCCGCCGCCAGCAATCGCCGGTAAAAAACCGCGCGCGCTTTTCGGACACATCAGGCACGCTCATCCATAAGAAACGCTGGAATCAGTCGTAACGAAATTCCATTTCTTGCCTGTTGCGAAACCGAGCGACTGGTAGAGGGCCCGTTTGCGATGCGTGCAGTCGAGCGGATACGCAGGCGCGTTCCCGGGCTCATTGCACGGCCACCTGAATCAGCCCACGTCCCACACCCCTGCGCCTGAACCCGGATCTACGTACACGTTCCAATGTGCGCAAATTGGCGATGATAAATGTCGCTCCGACGATTTTGAACGAGGTACGCGTTCGCACCGCCGATAATGATTTTTCCCGATTCCGCATCCAGTTGTAAGCCGGATGTGGTTGCCGAAAAAAGCTACAAATCACCCGGGCATGTACGCAAGGAACCGTGCTGCAGCGCGTAGAGCAACGGGCGGCCCCGAGGAGCGCTTAGGAAGGCACAAGCACCTCTCGTGGAATGATGCCGTAATGGATTCCCGGTTTGCTGCCACCGCCATCGCCACCGCCATCACCATCATCGACCCGGTGGGCATGATTCCAATGACGCTCACGGTAACCGCCGGCGACTCGGCAGCTGTAAGAAACAAGATTATCGATCGCGCCATTCTTGTGTCGGCTGCGATTATTCTGTTTATGGGCTTGTTGGGGCGCGCCGTTCTCAACTATTTGGGGATCACGTTGCCCGCCTTCACCATCGCCGGCGGTGTTCTGCTCTTCTTGATCTCGATCGACATGCTCTTCGCGCGAAAGACGCGCGCAAAACACACCGAGGAAGAAGAGCGCGAGGGTGCGGAGATGGAGAATCCGGCTGTTTTCCCGCTGGCCGTACCGATGATTGCGGGGCCCGGAACGATCGCCACCGTGCTGCTCCTCGTCAACTTGACGCGGGGTGACCGCCTGCAGCTCGCCGTGGTCTTCCTGGCCTACGCTGCCGCTTTGTTTGTGACGTGGCTGTGCATGCGTGCCGCTTCCGCTCTGCAACACGTCATAGGACAAACGGGAATCCACGTGGTGACCCGGCTGCTTGGCATTATTTTGGCAGCCCTTGCCGTTCAGTTCGTCCTCAACGGCCTCATGAACACACCGCTGCTCAAGCGCTGATGTGCCGGTTTGTATTGGAGACTTGAACGATCGTTCTTGCAGCCCATGGCTCGCGGCTATTCCAAGCATGAAATCGCCGACGTGCCGGCTCCGATCTTCTAGCGGCGGTTTTACAACGTCCTACGGCCCTCGAGCGCTTTAGCGAGCGTCACTTCGTCCGCATAGTCCAAATCGCCGCCGATCGGTAACCCATACGCGAGGCGAGTAACGTTCACGCCCAGCGGCGTTATCAGCTTCGAAAGATACAGCGCCGTAGCTTCACCTTCCGCATTGGGGTTCGTGGCGATAACGACTTCGCGCGGGCTTTCGGAGCCGATGCGTTCGATCAATTCCTTCACGCGGAGTTGCGCCGCTCCTATTCCGTCCATGGGGGAAATCAAACCACCCAGCACGTGATAGCGCCCCCTGTACGCGGACGTGCGTTCCAATGCAAAGATGTCTTTTGCTTCAGCGACCACGCACAGGAGCGCGCCTTCGCGCCGCTGGTCGCTGCAAATGTCGCATGGATCATGTTCCGTTATCGAAAAACAAACGGAGCAAAGTCGAACCCGATCCTTCATCGCTAAAATCGCTTCGGCCAAAGACGCGGCTTCGTGGCGCGGGCGGTTCAGCAAATGAAATACTAGACGTGCGGCCGTTTTAGGACCCACCGTTGGGAGTTTGCTAAATTCGTTAATGAGACTTTGAACGGGCCCGGCAATAGCGCTCAACGACGTTGCCGCCCTTACGAGATTCCGGGAATCCGCAATCCCCCGGTCAGCGCGCCCATTCGTTTGTCGGAAGCCTCTTGGACTTTCGCGATCGCATCGTTGATGGCAACCACCAACAAGTCTTCGAGCGTTTCCCGGTCGTCCGGATCTATCGCTTCTGGCGCAACCGACACGCTCTTCACGTGATGGTCACCGGTCATTTCAATTTTCACGATCTCGCCGCTCGCGCAGCCGGTTACCACTGTTTTGGCCAATTCTTCTTGGGCTTTGGTCATCTCGGCTTGCATCTTCCGCATCTGTTGCATCAGCTGAGCTTGATTCACGTGCGTACCTGCGGCCGCCCCGGGATTCGTTCCCTGGCATATTGCAAAAGTTCTTCCGGCGAGTCATCTTCAATAGCATTTCGTCCCGATGCGC
>JALZBG010000130.1 GCA_030947645.1 Vulcanimicrobiota bacterium
GGGTTGAGGGACGGGCACTGGCGCCGGCTTGTCGAGCCTCACCAGAAGTGCGCGCATTACATCCTCGTTGAGACGGAGCTGTCGTTCCAATTCCTTCGCCTGCTCGGTGTTGCTTTTGAAGTTCATGATGACGTAGAAGCCCTCGCGAACATCGTCGATTTCATACGCCAAACGGCGTTTGCCGATTTTCTCGACGCTGATGACTTCTCCACCGCTTGCCTTCAGGCGTTCCGTAATTCCATCGATCCGCACGTCGAATTCCGTCTCATCGATATGCGGACGCAGAATGTAGGTCACTTCGTAGTCAACGGCCATTGCTTTCCCTCTTCGGACATCTCCGGCGTGCACCGGAAACGGCCCACCAGGTTAGGTGGGCAGTGGGACCGGCAGCTCACAAACATGCAGCCTCCGGAAACCCACAAAGTCTATCACACGCGGTCGCCCGGTGACAAGGCCATGAGTGGCCCCGCGTCACAAAAGGGACCGGCCCGGTGTAAGCACAGTTAGAATGCAAATGACCGCTTCTTCGGATGACTTCGAGCAGCTATTCGACGCTGAATACCCGCGCGTCGTAGCAGTGGCTCGACGCATTACCGGCAACGCCCAGGCGGAAGACATCGCTCAAGAAGTGTTTACCGCATATTTACGCGGCTCGGTATCGGGGCGGGATCACGCCCGCGCTTGGTTGCATCGCGTGGCGGTTCACCGCGCGCTCAACGCTGTCCGCGATGAGAAGCGCCGCACCCGCCGCGAGCGGCACAACGAACTGCTTGAAAATGCTTCCCGCAATGCCAATCAGCCCGATGCCGACCCGAGCCGGTTGCTTGAGCGTTCAGAGATTCGCAAAGACGTGCGCGCGGTGCTTTCTAGAATATCGCAGCGCTATGCGACCGTCCTGGCGATGCGTTACGGCGGTTTAACCTATAAGGAAATTTCGCAAGCGATGAATGTGCGCCCGGATGCCGTGGGCACCTTACTGATTCGCGCTGAACGGGCACTCAAAAGGGAGATTGAACGTGTTGCACTTAGCCGATGAATTATTGCGCCGGTACTGTGATGAACCCGACGCCCTATTAACGACGGAAAAAGAGCACCTGATCAGCTGCGAACGCTGCCGCGGCATATACGACCGGATTGCCCGCAACGTGAAGTACGCGCGCTCCCTACTGGGAACCAGCGAACCGGATCTCAATTGCGCGGTTGCTCTACAGCGCGCTCGAGAGAGTCGACATCTTTCGTTGCCCGCAGCGCTCGAGGCGCCTGCGACCACGCGATCGTTTGCGCTGCGCGGGTGGCACGTCGCGGTCGCGGCGGCGCTTGTGCTCGCGCTTACGGCCGGGTTCAGCCCGCTGCGTACCTACGCAGGCAGCTTTTTGGCGATCTTCGAGCCGCATCAGTTTGCGCCGGTGGCGCTGTCGCGCGCCGACATGGCGCAACTGCGGGCTTTGCCAGACCTTGATGCATTCGGGACGACGCATGCGCCGAATGCACGCCTGCGGGTTTTAACGTTTACCACTCCATACGACGCATCGCGCTATGCACGGCAGAGAGTGCTTTGGCCACGGTATCTTCCGCCGCAAATTCCGCGCAATAGTACCTTCCGGGTGAGCGATGCCCGCACGGCAAGCTTTACCTTTGAAGCTGCAAAAGCGCGCGCAAGCGCAAGGCGCAATAGAGCACCGCTCCCCACGATGCCGGCGAAAATCGACGGTTCTACACTGCAATCTACGATCGGTCCGATAGTGCTTTCAGTGTACGGGACGTTGCCTCAAAGCATGCGCAAGCGCGCGGAAGAGGTGCGCGCGCATCGTGCCGAGCGACAAATGGACGTCGAGCACTTCAGTATTCCGCAAGATGTTGTTGCCATCGTGCAAGCGCCTGCGCCGCGAGTTTACTCGACGGGAGCCACGGTAAAGGAAATTGAGCAGTACTTACTCATGCAACCTGGTGTCCCAGAGAATCTCGCCGCGCAGATTCGCTCGATCGGCGATCCTTCCACGACGCTGCCCATTCCGATTCCCGTCGACCGAGATATCGCGCACAACGTCATGGTGCAAGGCGCCGCGGGAGTCGCCGTCGGCGACAACACCGGCATGGGCGCTGCCGTGATCTGGCAACGCAACGGAATGGTATATGGAGTTATGGCGCCCCTGACGGAGAGGCAAACCATGGCGATAGCGAATTCTTTGGGCCCATGAGCACTGCCTTGCCGTCTCTCGCGATCGAAACGCGGGATATCGCAAAAACGTACGGCAACATCGCGGCCCTGAACGATCTCACCCTTTCGGTTGGAATGGGTGAGATTTTTGGCTTTCTAGGACCTAACGGCGCCGGGAAAACAACGGCCGTCAAGGTGCTGCTTTCCCTAACGCGCCCCACGGGGGGGCGCGGAAACGTCCTCGGAAAGCCGATCGGTGATATTGAAACTCGCCGTAACATCGGCTATTTGCCCGAACTGTTTCGCTATCAGGAATGGGCGACCGCGCGCGAGGTTCTCAAGTTTCACGCGTCACTGCTGCGGCTGCCTCGAGGAGGACGCACGTCGGCGATAGATCGCGTTTTGGAGCTTGTGCACCTGAGCGCGCGAGCCAACCATCGAATCGCAACCTTCTCGAAGGGCATGCAGCAGCGGCTGGGACTTGCCGTCGCGCTGGTCGGCGAACCGCAACTGGTGATCCTCGACGAACCCACTTCGGCGCTGGATCCCGTCGGCCGGCACGACGTTCGCAGAATCATCGGCGACTTGCGCGGCGCAGGCATCACGGTTTTTCTGAACTCGCATTTGCTCTCTGAGGTTGAAAGCGTGTGCGACCGCATCGCAGTCTTGGATCGGGGTCATGTGATCGCCTCCGGGAGTATTGACGAGGTGCTGGGGAGTTTTGCGTTGCGGGTCCGTTTTGCCACTCTTCCGACGAACGGCGTCAAGACGCTGGTGCAACAGTATAGCGCTGAAACCGCCGACTCGTCGTCGTATCTCTTTCGCGGCATCGATGAATCCGATGTCCCAGACTTCATCCAACGAATGGTGTATGCAGGCGCGCGGCTGCGGAGCGTCGAGACCGTACGGTCGTCATTGGAAGAGCGTTTCTTGCAGCTGCTTAAGGACGAACGTGCCGATTCTAATAATAGCTTCGCTAGTTCTGCGTGAGATTGTGCGGCGCAGACTTGCCGCAGCGATTTTACTGATGACGGGCGTTTTGATGGTTCTTTCGGCCTGGGGCTTTTTGAAGATCACGCACGTGAACGACTCATCGGGCCATCCTCTGTCCACTTTCACGATCGTGACAATCGCAAGCGTTCTTACATTAATGATGGCGTTCATGTTTACGGTTATTCTCGCGTTGGGCGCTGCATTTTTGGGAACCAGCCTCGTGGGCACCGAGATCGAAAACGGTTTGATGCTCGCGGTACTGCCCCGTCCGCTCGGTCGCAGTCAGTTGCTGATCGGTAAGTGGCTCGGCGCGTCCTGCGTGCTAATTTTTTACGGCTTGCTGGCCGCCGCTGCTGAGCTGGGAATCATCAAGTCTTTTACCGGGTATTCGCCGCCCCACCCAATCGCCGGCCTGGCATTTCTGCTGGCCCAGGTACTCGCTGTGTTAACACTGACGATTGCGCTGAGCGTCAAGTTCGCGCCGATCACTGCGGGTTTCATTACGGTCGTTGCTTTCGGTCTTGCGTGGGTGGACGGCATCATTCATGTCGTTGCCGTCACCGTGAATAACACCGCACTGGCGCATGCGACGCTTGCCCTCACGTTGCTGATCCCAACCGACGGACTATGGCGCGGAGCGATCTATAATCTGGCGCCCGCAGCGATGCTGGCCGCAAGCGCAAGCACGCCGGGATCAATGGGTCCCTTTTCCGTTGCGGGACCGCCCGTGCCGGCGTATCTTCTGTGGTGTGCGTTCTGGATTGTTGCGGTGCTCGCAACCGGCATCACTCTGTTTAGAACGCGCGACGTCTAAACCGTCAGTTTATGCGTAGGTTTTTACAAAGAAGTATATCGTCATGATCGCACCTACGGCGATCACGAAGCGCCGAAGATGTTGCGCGGGAATGCGGCGTCCGATTCGCGCCCCAAGGTAGCCGCCGATAATCGCCCCCGCCGCCATCAGCGTGGCCTGCGGCCACCAAACGATGCCGGCGATGAAAAATGGAATCAACGCAACTCCATTGATGCACAATGCCAAGACATTTTTCACGCCATTCATAGCATTGAGAGAAGGCAATCCTGAAAACGCCAAAATCGCCAGAATCAAAATACTCATACCTGCGCCGAAATACCCGCCGTAGATTGAGACGAAAAACTGCGCGATTAATTGCCAGTAGGTATGATGCCGCGCGCTGCCTGAATGCGGCTTGGCAAGATACGGGCTCACCGCGAACACCGCGGTCGCCACCAAGAGCAGATACGGAACAAGCGCGGTAAACACGTGCACCGGCGTGCGCAGCAGCAGCAGCGCACCGAGCACTCCTCCGCCGATACTCACCACAGCAACCCGTAAAAGTAGGTGACGATGCGCTGCAATTTCGCGCCGGTAACCACGGGCGCTGGCAACCGAGCCCAGCCATAAGGCGGCATTATTGGTGGCATTGGCGACGATCGGCGGTACCCCTAAGAGCAGCAAAGCGGGAAACGCTATGAAGCTTCCCCCACCCGCCACACTGTTGAGCGCGCCCGCAAACATCGCTGCAGCAAACAGCGCGGCATCAATGGATAACCGCAACAAACTCTCTTTAGCCGCTGACCCGAGCTTCGCGCTTCGTTACGCGATACACCCGGCGCACGTCGCACAAGCCTTCAAGTCTGCGCAATATCGCATGAAGGTGTTCGAGATCGCTGATTTGCACAGTCAGGCTGACCACAGCGATGCGGTCCTTTTTCACCCGGGCGGTGACCGACGATACGCTGGTTTTCAACTCGGCAAAGACGCCCATGATGTCTTGCAGCAACGCCGGACGATCGATCGCTTCCACTTCAACGTCGACCGAGTGGGTGAACTCCGTTTTGCCGGCCCAGTTTGCCTGTAGAATGCGTTCGGGTGTTGCAGTCATGTAGGCCACATTGGGACAATCGGCACGATGAACGGACACACCCTTACCGATTGTGACGTAGCCCATGATGGGATCGCCGGGAACCGGACTGCAACACTTGGAGAGCCGCACTAGGACATCGTCTACTCCGGCGATTCGTATCCCGCTGGTTTTTCGCGCGACCCTCCGCGATACGGATTGAGGACGCGCGATGGCCGCCATGTCGACAACGTTATCTACCTTGACTTCTTCTTTGAGGCGGTTGACGACAGCAAGCGCCGACGCATCGCCGAACCCAATAGCGGCATAGAGATCCGTGGCCCCTGCATAGTTCATGCGCCGGGCAATCTTCTCGAGGACCTCTCCGCGCGCGACATCGGGACGCATGTGCTGACGCGCCAGTTCGTGTTCGACTGCTTCCTGGCCGACAAGCACATTTTCTTCCCGGCGCTCTTTGCGAAACCACTGTTTGATTTTATGTTTGGCGCTGGAGGTCTTGACGGTCGAGAGCCAGTCGAGCGAAGGGCGGCCGGCATTCTTGTTGACCAGGATTTCACAAATGTCGCCATTAGTGAGTTGGTAGTTGAGGGGCACGATGCGGCCGTTGACTTTTGCGCCGACACAATGATTGTCGACGTCCGTATGCACCTGGTACGCGAAATCAAGTGGGGTGCCGGCCGCCGGCATACTGAAAACGTCGCCGCGCGGAGAGAAGACGAACACCTGGCTGTCAAACAGATCCAGCTTCAGGCTTTCCA
>JALZBG010000131.1 GCA_030947645.1 Vulcanimicrobiota bacterium
TTTCGATAGTGGCCAGCAGCGTTGCCGCACCATCGTCGCTTTTCGGCGGAAAGAACTCGAAAGAGAAGAATGGCCGGGTTGAGTCGAGTGACTCGCGGATCCGCATGTTATGCGATTTAGCGAAAACTCGAGACGACGCCTCCGCACACGAGTGCCCAACCGTCGACCATCACAAAAAGCAGCAGCTTCACGGGGAGCGAGATGACCGGCGGGCTCAACATAAACATTCCCAGCCCCATGAGGATCGAGGCGATCGCTAAGTCGATAGCAACGAATGGTAAATAGAGAGCGAACCCAATCGCGAACGCGCTGCGTAATTCGCCAACTACGAAGGCGGGAATGAGCACGTAGGTAGGCGAGTCGCTCGCTGGTTCGACCGGGCGGCGCGCTACTTGAGAAAAGAGGGCAATGTCTTTAGTTCGCGTCTGCCTCAACATAAAGCTTCGCAGAGGTCCGGCAACTCGCGAGATAAATTCGGATTGCCGAAGTTGTCCCTTACTGTACGGCACGATGGCGTTCTGGTTAATGGCTTGTATGGTCGGCGACATAATGACAAACGTCAGGACCAGGGCGACTCCGGTGATGATGGTGTTGGGTGGCAATGCGGCTGCACCGATCGCCGAGCGCACGAGTGACAGGACGACCACGATCCGCACGAACGATGTGGACATAACCAGAACAAAAGGTGCAACTGACAGCAGCGTCAACGCAGCTAAAATATCGAGGGGCAGCGTTGCATGCGCATGGTTCGCCACTTTGAGAACGCTATCCATGAACGTCGGTACCTTTGGGATGCTCGACTATTTCCGTGATGCGCACGCCAAACTTGTCATCGACCGCAACCACTTCGCCGCGAGCCACAAGTTTGTGGTTGATGAGCACGTCTACCGGACCACCCGCAAGGCGGTCAAGTTCAACAATCGAGCCGGACCCTAAGCTTACGATCTCCCACACAAGCATCTTACATCTGCCTAGCTCAGCCGTGATCTGCAGTGGAACGTTCCGCAACAATTCAAGATGATTCCAACTCTCTTCCACTAGTGTGCCGTCCCGTACGTGGCGTGACATGAAGCGCAGCAGATTTTTCGTCGCAGCAAGGACCGAGGAGCGAAGAATAGCAGCGCCATTTGAGCGACGAGGGACGCGGCAGCGGCGGGAAAGCGGCAAGTGACTGTCAAGGCACGTACGGGACGGCACACCGTGTGCTACGCTGCTGCCTTATGCGAGAGAAAAACGTTACGCCGATCGATAACACCGCATTCACCTTGATACACCGCTGCGCCCCCGATCGTGAGCATTGCCCCACCCGAAAGACTCGTATCCATCCGCAGTATCGTACCTGGCTTCATGCCTAAGAGTGTTTCCGCCGCTATCGAGCCGCTTGCAACTTCAGCCGCCACGTGGACTTCCGCGTCAAGCAAGTGTGAACAATCGAGCGTTCGAGAAATTTGCTCGACGGGATCTCGCGAAAGAGCAACGCCGAGCGCGGCCTGGAACGGCGCGTCAAAGAGCAGTTCGAAATACGTGCAATACCCGCTCAGCTCGGCACAGCGCGTAACCGCACACTCCTGGCTCAAACCGCAGACTGAACCAAGCGCCTTTCCAAGTGAAGCCATAGCGCGCTGCAACACGTCCGCTTCGATAGTGGAGAGGGCGCGTGTTCCAACCTCGCCTTCTTCGCCGAATATTCCGGACGTTAAAGCAACTGCGTCTGTTGGACGTACAATAAAGGCGCCGTCTGCGAGTTGCCCGCGTGCGCGGAATATTGCGGCTCCATCAATCAGCACCGGCCATGCTTGCTCAGACGGAATCACCGGCTCGCAGAGTACAACATTGACAGGACGCGCCAAGATAGCTGTAAGGATTTCTCGAACGGTATTCGCCACAACACATGCCGCCGAGATCGGCAAGCGCGAACGTCGCTCGAATGTCGCTGCTCTCACTAGGCGCCCGTGTGTCACCGACGCGGGACCGCCGAAACGCAGCACCGGCATCATTTGACCAAGTCCAGCGTTGTTTTCTCAACCTTCCCCTGCACCGTTTGGGCGGAACGAATGGCTTCCAACGCGAGGTACGCCTCGCGAAGTTTTTCGATGGAGTCGGTGAAACTCAGACGGCTTCCCTCCCGCGCGTTCGGCGTAACATTTTCAAAGTTTCCGTCGCCGGGAAGGCCAATGTGCGGGACGACGCCGGGCGGCGCAAGGCTTCGCGTCGCATCAAGCGGCTGCAGTTGACTTGCCGCCGGAAAGCGCGCGAGCGCAAGCCTTCCGACCGTGACGCGGCCACTGTGCGCTTCGCCGGTTCTGGGATCCACCAACGCGCGCGTGTAGGTGAGGCTCCCATTGGCTTCAATATGGACGTCCTTAGCTCGGTGCAGCGCCGCGTCGATGGGATCAATACGCAACGCTTCTAACGATTCCCCATGCTTTTTGAAACCCATGAGCGGGCGATTGTAACGATCGACGATGATAGATTGGTAGACTCCAAACTGCCCATCGCGAGTATACGTATGCCGGCCGTGTTCCTCAGCTGCGATGAAGTACGCATTCTTCGGCGCAGCGACGGAAAGTGGATCGCTGCTCCATTCCGTTTGCGCCTGCGTCACGCTGTCGTCGTGCAGTGGAACGGCGCCCGGAGTGAAAGCGCGCATGACGTCGGAAGCCCGACTGGCGATATCTGCCAGCGCCCGGGCCGCAGCGGAGGAGACCATCATGATACCACCGACTGGAGCGTCGCGTCGAGTGCAACGCCGTTTCGCGCGAGAGCGTATCGAGCTTGCGCCAGCGCGGCGTGAACCATTTGACGGGCTTTCGGCGCACATACGGCAATGATGCGGACCTGCGAACCTTGCGCTCGGAAAACGATGTGCACCCGACCGTGATTTCCGTCCAGCGCCACGGTTGCGCTATGACTTCCGGTGTGTGGTGCGACCAGAAGCCGTTCGATCTTTCGCGCCAGCGTGGAACGGAACGCTCGCCGCTCGCATCCCACTGTTTGGTTAATTTGCGTTTTCGCGCTTGTCCTCGATGACGCTGTTGACGTACGAGCCCAGCCTTCCGGCCGTGGATCGGCACGCACGCCCAGGTCCGAATGCAGATCACAGGAGTTAAGAGCTTGGCGTACCTTCTGCGGGGCACGTTGCTCTTGGGTTTGCAAATGCAGCGCTGAATACCACGCTTGAGAAAGCGCACGCCGATCGGCATGCGCAAGCGGTGCGCAGACTACCGTGAAAGGCGGGTTTCGGAGCGTTTTATTCACATCCGGAATGTACGCGACATGCGTGGTCGAGAGATAAGCGAAATGTTACCGAAAAATACGTCTATTCTGACCGTCGTCAAATAGTGGTCCAGGGCTAAGAAACATCGCGCAAGAGTTTTCATCGAACGTGACGGTAAAGTTCTTCAAAATTCCCAACCCAATATTTCCGGCATCATAACGATCGGCGAAAGCTCCACGGGTTGACTGAATCACGGCAGTGTAGCGGTTGAACAGGCGAATCCCGTAGAACTCAATTTGGTCGACGATCGTTTGCATCGCTTGCGTCGAGCCGCCGATTCCAAAACCGTTGGCCGCATTCTGCGAAAAAGGAATCATGCCCGGATGCGCGGCGACGAAGGGCGCAAACAACAAAAGTTCGTTGTTGTCACCGGTGTCGACAAGGAAGGGTCCCTCGGCGCTGGAATTCACGCGCGCGGTGACTTCGGGCAACGCACGATCAACTTCGAGCGGGATTTTCTTTCCCTGCGGACTGAGCATCCCAGGTGGCGCAAAGGTCATCGTTTTGTTGGCGTAGTCGATGCGCACAACTGAGGCGGCAAAGAAAGGATATCCCAAGATGCCATCGATCGCAAATGCGCCGCCCGTGGAGGCGCCTAAGTCCAGCACACTCACGGTGCCTACGTACAAGTTTGCGTCGGCGATGTGGATCGTATCCAAACGCGCGACACCCAGTCCACCGGTTCGGGTTGAGCCGCGCGCCTCAAGCGCCCCTTCCGGAAACATCGAAAGCTCCGCGGCAACTCGCGAGTCCACAACAACGCTTTGAGCACCCGAGTCGACCAAAAACGAGTAGGCGTGTCCATGAATAACGACCGACGCATACAGATGCCCTTGGCGTTCGACGAGCGGAACCGTCTGTGGCTGTTTGGCCTCAATGTAGCGTCCCGGAAACGGCGCAAATACGTCTGCCGGAAGTGGCTGGTTAACGCGAACCTTCGTTGTACTTTGTGTCACGTCGAAAGCATGGTCGCCGTCGGACTCGATTGCACGAAACGGCAACAGAGCGCCATCAACAAGGTGATAATCGTACAAGTCGATGGTGAAAGGGCCATCGCCTTCTATGTACTCGACGCGGTCCAGAAGCCACGTTTGTTTGTCGATCGCGATTGTTTCGGGTTCGCCCTGCGGCGCTTGAACTTCCAGCCGGTACACGTTGCGTCCGTCCGGCAAGCGCGCCTCGCCGATGAACCTCGATGCTTGGGGATGTTTGAAGATTTCCCCGGAATCGACGTAACGCCGCGTTCGCGAGCGTCGTAACAACAAACCGTGCAGTTCGCGTACATTGCCACCGCTGTTCTCGATGTATTCATGATCGCCGACACGCAGCGAGCGCTCAGTGCTTACCCCGAGCTGTTGATCGACGCGACTGCGCGTTTGGTCACGCCAAGTATGAAACGTTCCGTTGAGTGCTTCGCCCGATAGCGTTCCTTGCGTTTCGACGCTGCGCGTTTGCTCTGCGGCTCCGCCTTTTTCATGCGCGCGCTGGTAGTTGGCCAGAATCGTGGCGGCGTCAGGGGTCTGGGCTTGCAAGTGCACCGGAAGTGCATATAAACACGCCAGCGCTAAAAGGCCAAGTAGTCTAGGAGACAAGCTCCTAGCGTTCTGCGGCCTTGTATTGCCGGTACGAAGCCAGGACATCACGCACATACCGTTGTGTTTCGGCATAGGGCGGCACGTCACCGTATTTTTCGACCGCGCCGGGGCCGGCGTTGTACGCCGCTACCGCCAAGCGCAGATCGCCATGAAAACGCTCGAGCAACGCCTTAATGTAGCGGGTCCCGCCGCGAACGTTTTGCTGGGGATCGTAGGGATTTTCAACACCGAGGCCGGCAGCCGTTGCCGGCTCCAGCTGCATCAATCCTTGAGCGTTGGTTGCTGAGGTCGCATTCGGATTAAAGCCCGATTCGTTGAGGATGATCGCCTTGATCAACGCCCTGTCGACCGCGGAGGCGTCGGCGTTGGTCGAAATTAACTCCTCCAATGGGGACGGCGGCCGGATTGTCGAGTTGCCCGCCGGCGTTGGATTGGCGGCGCCGGTAACGAAGAGCGAGAATTCATCACCTTTGGATCGAACCGGCGCGGTTGGCGCGTCGCGCGTTTGAAGCGCCGGCGGCGCCCCCGTTATTTGGGCGATGCGGCGCTCAACCGCCGCAACATCGTAGAAAACTTCCATCATTGGGCCTCCAGCAGGTCCGCAAGGCCGCGCAGCTCGGTGAGCGTCGCAAACGCCGGTACCGAAAATGGAGTTTGTTGCACGAAACGCAGAATCGCCGCCTCTGCGGCTTCAATGCGCAGTGCGCCCGCGTCTCGCGACGCCATTCCGATACTGCGCAAATCGGCAGTCGAGTTGAGATGCGCGAGCGCCGCCCGGACACTGCTAGCGGTCCGCGCGTGTTCGGCGCCAATGATCTCGTTCATGGTGCGGCTCTTACTGCCCAGAATATCGACGGCCGGATAATGGCCCCCATTGCTCAAGG
>JALZBG010000252.1 GCA_030947645.1 Vulcanimicrobiota bacterium
TTTGTGTGTTAAGCACAGCTCGAAGAGATTTCCTAAATGAGCAAGACGAGGAAAGGCAAGTCAGCCATGCTGGAATAAGAGCCGCTGGGTGCTCGATATACCGCAAAGCCGCCCGGCGAAAACGTACGACGAAGCTCTGGAACGCGTACGCGCGATGGGGGCGCTGGACGACGAAACTATCCGTCCCCAGGCCTTCACGCGACTGTACAGTCATGACAGAAGGACGCCACTGGCGGTCGTTCTCTTTCACGGAATAACTAACAATCCTCAGCAGTACGATCGACTGGCTATGCAAGTGCACGAGCGCGGCCACAATGTTTTGGTTCCCCGCTTGCCAGAGCACGGTGACCGTAACCGGATGACCGCGCGACTCAAAACACTTACCGCCGAGCGTTTGCTGGAGAGCGCGAACGAGGCGATCGACCTCGCCCAAGGCCTTGGGCACCGGGTCGTGATCGCCGGCATCTCAACCAGCGGGCTGCTCTGCGCCTATTTTGCACAATACCGCAGCGATGTCGCTCATTCGATCCCCATCGCGCCGGTGTTCGCGATACCCCATTTTGCGCACAACATTGGTGAGTCTATTGAAAAGCTGTTTCTATTCTTGCCCAATTTCTTCATCTGGTGGAATCCGCGAATCAAACAAGGGCAGCTGCCGCTGCATGGTTATCCCCGTTTTCCTACGCATGCCCTCATGCAATGCCTGCGCATCGGAGACGACGTCTATAAGCAGGCCCGCACAATGGCTCCAAAAGCCGGAGCCATTACTATGGTGACGAACACGCGGGATCCAGCTGTCGACAACAGAGTAACCCGAGACGTGGTCGCTTTTTGGCAGCGGTGCGGCGCGAAGAACGTATCCATCTTTGCGTTCGCCGATCTCCCGGAAAATCACGACATCATCGATCCGACCAATCCCGACGCTCGCATCGATGTTGTTTATCCTAAACTCATCGAACTTTCGGAGAAGGGCTGAACACCATGAATTCGGTGAGATTTATCGCATTGGCTGCTATTGGTTTGTTGGGTGCAACTCCAGCAACGGAAGTCTCCAAAAGCCTTAACTCCACACTGATTGTAGCGGCTGGCGACATTGCGTGCGGCGCTCGCCGGGAGACTGCCAGTGGAGGGTCAATCGACGTTAGCGCCGTCTGTCACATGAGCGGGACCGCGGCTCTCATCGCGCACCTCCACCCCAGCGCCGTGTTGCCGCTGGGGGATTTGCAATACGGTGCAGACGACTTGCGCGGCTTCGAGGAAGGCTACGCTAAAACGTGGGGCCGATTTCGAAGCATTTCGCACCCGGTCATAGGGAATCACGAATATGATGAACCTGCGGCCGCCGGCTACTTCCAGTATTGGGGCTCGACCGCGGGACCCGCAGGCAAGGGTTGGTACAGTTACGATTTGCCCGGCTGGCACATGATCGCACTCAATGGTCAGTGTGGGGGTATGGGCGTTGGTGGATGCAAAAAGGGATCACCGCAATGGCAATGGCTTGTCGCGGACCTACGCGCGCACTCGCGCGGCTGCCGTTTAGCGTATTGGCACCAGCCGCGGTTCTCTACCGGACCGCACGGCAACAATTCGGATTATACCGAATTCTGGAGTCTGCTCTATGCCGCCCACGTGGATGTCGTCCTCAACGGTCACGACCATGATTATGAACGCTTCCCACCATTGAATCCTCAAGAAAAACTAGATCCTAACGGAATCAGGGAGTTCGTTGTCGGAACCGGTGGCAAAAACCACTCGCCCTTTTTCTATCCGTCCAGTGCGAGCGTTACGCGTCAAAACACTTCATTCGGCGTTTTAGCGATGACGCTCTATCCTCATCGTTACAGTTGGCGTTACATCGCCGAGCCTGGGGCAACATACCGCGACTGGGGTTCAGCTGATTGTCACCGCAAATGAAATCATCCCGCGAGTGGAAAGTAAACTGAACATCGGAATCGTTTCCGATACGCACATGCCGCGATTCGGAAAAATGTTGCCCGCGGCGCTCGTTGATGGCTTCGCGCGAGCGAGGGTCGAACAGATTCTTCACTTGGGTGATTTCACCGGCGCTAACG
>JALZBG010000132.1 GCA_030947645.1 Vulcanimicrobiota bacterium
GTCCCAGCCTCTCTGAAATCCTGAGCAATCGCGTTTTCGTACTGCCTTTGCCACGGTATCTGCGCGCGAAGCGCTGGACGATCGAGCCGTTCAGGATTGTTATTCCGTAGCAGGCGTGCGCGCCACAGGAAGGGCGGACGAGCTCCGGAGACGGGCGAACGCCCCTTCTTTCGACTTGGCTTGAACGGACTTATTGCTCGGGACGGTCTCCGCCCTAGAGCCTGCGTAGTTCGGTCGTTACCGATGACTGCACGGCCCGCTGTGCTGCACCCACTGCAATCGCGGTAGCCGCAAGGCCCGCCGCGATTAGCAGTGCTAGGTACGACCACGGCAGCACCAGGTTCTCCGGTGGCGGATCGAAGACTCCGGTTAGCACTTTGACGAGCATTTGGGCGATGCCGATTCCGACCGCCGCGCCCAGCAGTGCGCCAGGAATGACGATGGCGAGCGCTTCGCTCCAAAGAAAAGCGCCGAGCTGCTTGGGCCTGGCGCCAATGGCGCTTAGGATTGCGAAGGTGCGGCGCCGCTCGGACAGTCCCAGCGCGAACATTAGACCCGTTGCGGCGGCAATAAACACTACTGCAAAACTAAGCTCCAGCGCGGTGAGCCCGTGTAAATCTACGGACGTCAAGCTCGAGCCGATCGTCTGCTGTGTCTCAAGAATAGTACTCACGCGCGTTCCGGGAATCGCGGCAGCGACTTGACGCGACTGCTGTGCGACGCGGTTGATATTTGGCGGCGTCACGTGCATCAAAACTAATTCAGCAGCCGGTTCGTGCGTCATGCGAGCGACGTATCCTGCGTTTGCAACCAGGAAAGAGTCGTGCGGAGCACTGGGAAACTCTCGCGAAATCCCGACAAACGTGAATGGAATGGCGACGTAGCGGTGCGTTGCTGCATCTTGCAACCGTAGGATAAGTCTGTCCCCGGTTTGCAATTGGTACGTTGTCACGGTCTCGCCAGAGACGAGGACGCCGTTCGGATGTGCGGCCAGTTTCCGCAGCGAAGCACGTGCGTCGCCGTTTCCAAAGAAGGCGTTTGACATCGGGGTTACCTGCCCGATGGTATTGGGATCGATGCCGTACAAATCCTGAAGATCGTTTCCGACGTACGCGAAACGGTGCAGCATCGGCTGCGCGTCCACAACGCCCGGAAGTGCGCGCAAGCGCTCTAGAACACGCGACGGCGGCGCCGCGGTTTGACCCGTAACGGTCACTTCCGCGCCGTTCGTCAGTTGTGCATCGACGATCGATTGTGCGTTATAGGTTGCGTTAAAAACTGCGGTTGCAATTCCGAACGAAAATGCCAAGAGTACCAGCACGAGGCCTCGCGTCACGAGCATCCATTGACGTGAGAGCGACGATGCAACCGCTCCTGAGAGCGGCCCCGAAAAGGGTTTTACGAGCGCAGCTACCGCGGTCTGGCCATGAACGAGCACGAGTCGGCAGAGCCGCATCGCGAGCAACGCGGTGCCGAGCCAGAATAAAACCGGTCCAAGAAACGCCTGATAGTGAACCGTGCTTTGTGGAACGCCTTCGGGCGCGAGAACGACTTGGTATCCGCTTGCGGCAGTTTGCCAATACGCAATCGCCGCAATCGCTAAGAAGAGAATGTCGAGATAGGCGCGCTCCCATAACGGGGCGGAGCCGCGACCGATGGTTAAGCGTGACGCCTGCACCGTCTTTGCGCGCGCCTGCACCCAACCCGGAACGATCGTTCCTCCCAGGGCCAAAAGCAGTCCGGTCATCGATGCTGCGCTCAACCATTGAAGATCCGTTCGGCCCGGATGCGGATGGAGCAACAGAAATGCGATTGCGCCTATAATAATTCCGCCGGCGGCAATCAGCAATGCCTCCACGGAACTGAACGAAACGAGCTTGGCAATGGAGGCACCGCGGATGCGCAAGAGTGCCTGTTCCCGCAGCCGGCGCGTTTGTCCCGACGTCGTCACCGCGAGCGTCAGCAGAATCGCAAGAATGACGCCGGGCAGACCCAGAAATAGAAACAGCACGCGCGCATACAGCGAATCTGCTTGCGTTCCCAAGAGTTTGGCCGCTAAATTATCGCCGATGACCCCGCTCCCAGCAATGCGCGCCTCGACGTTTTTCGCGCGACCTTCGACGGTGTTGTAAGCGTCGAGTGGATCGCGGGGGAGGTCGTGCGAGATGCGCACGTGCAACTGGGTCCGCGTCGAATCCGGCCGGCGTACGGTCTGCGGATCGAAGATGCGATGCCAGAGTTGGTGCGGCAAGATCAAGACGTTGTCCGGCGGCGCTTGCGGAGCAGCTCCAGCCGGCAGTCCTACCGCCTGAAAGAACGCGTCCGCGTGTGGGAGATCGATAATTCCATCGATGCGGACTCGAACCGGTGGCAGCGCATCACGTTTCACCCTAACGTGGTCACCCACGCGTGCGTGGAGATTCGCCGCCGTTTGCTGAGCAAGCAAGACGCCGCGCGACTTTCCGATCAACGACCGAAATTCGGCCGGAAAATCTCTTTCGTAGGTAGTTCCGATGCCGACGGCTTTGCCGGCGCCGGTGGTCTGCGTACTGCCGGCCGATTGCAATTCAAAACCGGGGGTCGACGCGTAGAAAACTTCTTGCAGCGCGGTGAACGGCGTTGCGGCGGCCACCGCCTTCTGCACGGCGCCGATGTCCGCGCCGTGATTGACCAGGACTTGCCAATCGACGCTCACGTTGGCAATCGCTTGACGTGTCATCGACGCAGCGCTCGAAGCGGTGAACGCGCCGATCGACGACAGGAGGGCGACCGTCACGCCAACGCCGGCGATGGCGCCGACAAGCCGTCCCGTCAAGCCCGTTAATAACCCGCGCAACCACAAAACGGCGCTCATGCGTGCGTTTCCAGAGCGCCAAAGCGCATGGTCCAGCGCTCGCGGAAGCGTTTGCCAACTGCGTGATCGTGCGTTGCGATGACGATGGCGGCACCCATGTCGTCCAGCCACGGCAACACCGCATCGAAAAGGCTGTCAGCCGTTTGATGATCGAGCTGTCCGGTCGGCTCATCCGCAAAAATCAACTGTGGTCGCCCGACCAGCGCCCGGGCGAAAGCGACGCGTTGCGCTTGCCCACCCGAAAGCTCTTCAGGAAGCTTTTCCGCAAGCTCATCCAAATTCAGTCGCGCGAGTGCCTCTAGCGCACGCGATCGCGTGTCTCTCTCTTTTTCTCCAAGGAGCAGCGGCATCTCCACGTTTTCGCGCACCGTTAACGAAGGCAGCAACGTTTGGTTTTGAAATACGAACGAGATGTGAGCCGGCCGCAAATCTGTGGGGCCTCCAAACGCGGGCCAGGACACCGTGCCCGTTGTCGGCGCATCGAGACCACCCAGTATTTGCAGCAGCGTTGATTTCCCGCTTCCCGATGGGCCGAAAAGCGCGATTCTTGCGCCGGCCGCGACGCTGCAATTGGCGTCGCGAACCGCGACGATGTCCTGCGCCGGTGAATGAAACGTTTTGCAGAGGTTGCTGGCGGTGACAAGGGCGTCGCTCACTCGACGATTCGTCCATCCAACAAGCCTATCGTGCGTCCGGCCCACTGCATGAGCGCTTCACTATGCGTGGCGACAACGGTTGCGCCTCCGGACTTTCGTCGCTCGTCCAACACGCGCAGGATCTTTTGTTCCGTTTCCGCGTCGACTTCGCCGGTCGGCTCGTCGGCGAGCAGGAGTTCCGGATTGGTCGCGAGCGCGACGGCGAGGGCGGCACGCGACACCTCGCCCCCCGAGAGCTGCCCGGGTTTGGCCTTTGCGCGATGAGCGATATCGGCTTGTTGTAATGCGTTTTCGAGCAAACGTGGATCGGTAGTACCGGCAAGCGAGAGCTGCAATCGGACGTTGTCTGCGACGCTTAGCGTGGTCAGGAGATTTTCCGATTGCATCAGCATGCCGATATGTTTCGCGCGTAACCGCGCTCGCACCGATTCCGGCCGCCGCGTGATGCGCTGTCCCGCGACTGCGACGTAACCACCATCGGGCTCGTCCAAACCGGCAAGGCACGCAAGCAATGTCGATTTGCCACTGCCTGACGGTCCCACTATTGCAACCACCTCGCCGGAGCCCACTTGCAAACTCACGCCCCGTAGGGCAAGAGTTTCTTCATCTCCGACGTGGTAGAAACGGTAAAGCTCACGCGCTTCGAGCGCCGGTACGGTCAACGTGCCGTGAAGCTGGACGCGATGCGCTTCCATTGGTCGACATTATCCGTTCCCAGCGGCGCCCACAACTCCAAAGCGATGGGACCGCCCCTGGTTTTGAACACGTACGTGTTGTTTTGCAGACGCACGCGCTTCCCGGTCACGGTATTGGGAAGCGAGTTCGACGTGAACGCAAGCAATGTCGCACGGCCTCCCGGCAATTTAACGACGGATGAATGGAGGTCGCGTATGGCGGTTGAGCCGTCGGTACCCGCGCCTTTGCGCAGGCGCTCGCCGTCGAAATCATGCACGAATTTGACGCCGTCGCTCTGAGTCGTGCGCTCCCAGCCTTCCGGGTACGTCACGCTTAGCCGTCGGTCAGCGGACGTGTAGGTGACGAATGCTTGTGTATCCGATATATCGCCGGGGGGGTTAGTCTCCGCGTGTAGCGGAGCATCTGCGCTTCGCGCTGGCGGCGAGTTCGCGATGTGGGAGGCAGCTGAATTACCGTTCCGGTTGGTACAACCGCATAGTGAGACTGCTAGCAGGCAAAACGCGACGAGCAATCGTCGTTCAGGCATCATCTTCATTACGTCCACGTTTGCGAAGGATGCCAAAAGTTCATTTCGTCTCCGATTTCAACGCTTCACACTTGCTTTTGCGCATCACCGCGTCGTCAAGCTCGTCGGAAGAATGCTTCCCGTTCGGTTGTGAGCAGAGCGCCACTTTCGTTAGCATGACCGAGATTGCGCAAAGTGCCGGCCATCTGAACAATTGCGCGGCGACGGCGCAAGCTTCTCAATCCGAATGCAAGGCCCGTTGGTAGAGCGCGGCGGCCTCGTCCGCATGACCGGTGGAATCATACGCCCGGCCGGTTCGAACATTCCAACCGCACTTTCCGACAGGCGACCGCTTGTCGAGAAATGCCTGAGCAATGCGCGCGGCGATATTGCGCGGCGTTGGGCAGCATTTCAGAGGTACGCTTGCCTTCGGCTGTGGCGGGTGAAGACTCCAGCATGCAAGGCGGCGCGGGTCCAGTCGGCGGCGGTGCTACCCGCCTTCAGACATTATTCAGAATTCACTGATAGAGTTCAGAACAACTGCTTTTCTGAAGGGCCTGTCGCTGTGTTTAACCGCTTACTCTCCCTAACGGCGTTCGCGTTCGTTACCGCAATCATGCTTTCTACGTCCTCCCAGTCTGCTTCTCAATCGATCGGCACTGCATTTGGAGCGGCGTCCCAGTTCAATGCCCCCGGAAATATAGTTATCGCCGACCAGTTCAACAACCGGGTGGTCGAAATCAATCGCATGCATCAGATTGTTTGGCAATTTGGGAATGGCTCGAGCGTAGCTGGGCCCCACAGCGTTGTAGCCGTCAATGATGTCGAGCGATTCGGGAACCTCACGCTGATTTCGGGAACGGGCGCGCCACCTCACAGCGAACCGGCCTGCCCCGCAGGCTGCCCGGACAATCGCGTCTTCATCGTGGACCAAAATAAACGAATCGTTTGGCAGTACGGCAAAGCCGGCGTCAGCGGAGCAGGATTTAACGAACTTAATACCCCCGTTGCGGCA
>JALZBG010000253.1 GCA_030947645.1 Vulcanimicrobiota bacterium
CATGCCAATCCAATTCATCATGTTCGTGCCAATGAACGTGCTGCATGCTCGCTTCATGTTCGTGTAAGTGTGCGTGTTCGAACGGCGAGTGGGCTTGGGCGTGCCCACGGTCCTTCAATTCCTTCCATCCACCATAGGCAATCCATAGTCCAAAGCAGAGCAGCGCGATGGCCGACACCAGCGAAACGTAATGTGCATATCGTGCCGCCAGCGACGCACCGATGGTCCAAAGCAAGGCTCCCAAGAGCAGCGTGGTCGTAACGTGACCAAGACCTGCTAAGGCGGCGGAGCGTGATGTACGGGCCACAGACCAGCCCTGTTGTCGAGCGAGAACGACGATTGGAGCCCAGTGATCCGGCACCACAGTATGCAAAACACCGACCACTCCGACGGTCACGATTAGCAAAATGGCACCGTGATCGATTATTTGATGTAGCTCCTTACAACGTCCATGATTTCATCCGGACCTGCGCTTCGTTTTGATACAGTTCGGCGCCCACGTGCGTGGTGGGCTGTTTGGGCGACTTGGTTGAATGCCAATGCACGATGCGCCACGTGCCCTTAACCTTACGAAAAATTGCAGTTCCGATTCCGTAACTGTCAAACGTCCGCTTCGCAGTTGAACCGGCGATGTGGTAGTGAAAGGTTGCCCATGCCGTGTTCCCGTCAATATGTGGGTGAATCTCCGTGAGCGTGTAATGGACGACTTTTATTTCAGCGAGTTCCGGTTTGATGTGGTTGTCGCGATAGTCTATCCATCCTCTGTTTACTTCTCCGCCTTCGAAGATCATAAGCGAGTCATCGTTTATAAAAGTTTTCGCAAGCGCCCTGAGGTCGTGATGCTCGAACGCTGCTGCGCTGGCCACCAGTTGCGCCTGCACCGCGGAGGTGTCGCCCAATAAACCGGGATCCGTTGCCGCCGCCGGCAACGCTGGCAACAGTCCGAGGAAAAGAACGCTAATGATAATGCGGATGATCATATATCTCCTGAAGTCAAGCGGTTACGGTTGTTAGGATTACAGAAATCACGAACCACGTCCCTATCCCCCGCTTCCGCCGGCGAAGGGGAGCAGTTCATACGCTCCTTGCGTTACCACCCGATTGCCTTCGCGCAGGCCGTTGCCGGTGATGGCGACGTTTTTCCCGGCTTGTAGTGCAATCTGCACTTGAATTTTGCGATATTTTCCATCGCCGGTTGGAATGAAGATCAGCGGCTTACCCGTGTCCGGATCTTTGACGACTGCAGACTCCGGAACGACGAAAGTTCCGCGCAACGTACGTACGGTGATGCTCGCAGTCGCTGACGCGCCTGGCATTAAAGCCTCGCCGTAAGGGCGAATGCGAGCGGATAACGTACGTGTGTCGCTTCCGTATGCGGAATTTACCGTCTCTACCCGCGCGGAAATCGCGCGCTGCGTGCCGTTTAGCGTCAGCGTTGCAGAGTTACCCACGTGTACTGATGCCGCCTGATCTTCGCTCAGCTGCACTTCGACGAGCGATTTTTCGGGGTTCACCATCGTCAATACTGGCGTTGTGCGATCCACTGCTTCACCGGGGTTTTTTAGACGGGCGGTGATAATGCCGCTGAATGGTGCCACGATCACCAACAGTGTTGCTTTGGTGCGCGCCGTCGACAGCGCGGCTTGTGCCTGCTGCAGTTGCGCGCGCGCAAGATTTACGTCCTGCGGACGGGGTCCCGCGAGCAGCAACGAACCTTCCGCCTGTTTAGAGCGAAGCGCCGCCAATGCATCGCCGTATGCCGCTCGCGCCTGTTCCAAATCGCGCCGGGATGCGATGCCCGCCGCCGCGAGCGATTCTTGTCGGCGAAGCTCGGCACGCGCGGTTTCGGCTTTGGCCTGCCCTCCGCCGACGAGCGCCGCATTGGATTGAATCTCTTGTGGGCGCGCTCCCGCCTCTGCGCGCGCGAGGGCTGCGGACGCGGCCCCAACGTCTGCTTGCGCTTGCTCCACCGCACTTTGCGCCGTCCGCGCGTCCAGAGACGCCAGAACCTGACCCGCACCGACGCGGTCGCCCACATTGACATCGACACCGGCAATCTGACCC
>JALZBG010000035.1 GCA_030947645.1 Vulcanimicrobiota bacterium
GTGAGTCCACCTAGCGGCTATATGGAATTGCTCGATGTGCCTTCAGGCATGTATCGTGTGACGGTTGAAAAAGCCGGACTTCGCAAAGTCGAAACCGCCGACTTTCGCGTGAACTGCGATGAGGGCGTTCGCGTTCAAGCGTACTTGCAGAACGCGCCGCGCAGGTTCCGCGTCGTCAGAATCCTGAAGCGCCAATTGGTTTTTCGGGTTGTGAATAAGCAAAAGGCGCCGTTAAACTGCTTTTACGGCTCTGCGCCGCCAAACGACCGCGCTCGGTCGTTGGAAAAAACGTTCGTTGTAAAAACCACAAAAGGCTATTACGTTTGCGGAGTTAGGAAAGTGACGGCTTGGAAAAAGCGCTCGCTCAGGGCGCCGCGGAAATGAGCTGAGCCGGAGCAACCAGGTGTTGGGTTGCGCACGCAAGCGAGTGCGCTAATTCGAGAAATCTTCGACGAACGCCATCTTCCCGTCGGGTTCACTAACAACACCGACTCCGATGCGCGCGTAGTGTTTGCCTAAGATGAGTTTTCGATGGGATGCGCTGTTCCAGAGTGCAAGTTCGGCAGCAGGCTCGCCTTGTGCCAACGCAATATTTTCTCCGGCGTACACGAAATCGTAGTGTGCCGCCCGCATCCGATCGAACGGCGAACTCCCGTCCAGAGAACTATGGCTGAAGTAATTTTGGCGCAGCATGTCCGCCGCGTGCGATCGAGCGATGTCGGCAAGGCGCTGATCTACCTCAACGGGTTGCAATCCGGCCTTCAGCCGGGCCGTGTTCAAACCGGAAGCCATTAGCAACTCCGCATCGTTGCGTACTCGCGGTTCAGGGTAGCTCGAAATGTCAACGGCCAAAGAGAAAATAATGGGCAGTAGCATGTAACTCTATTATCTCCTTTTGCGGTTCACTTGCAACGCGATAAACCGAAGCTTAACGCTCGGCTCAAGCCGTAAACAAAGAGAGCCGGCAGTAAGAACCGGCTCTCTTTGTTCTATTCCCCCGCTAGTGGGAGCAGATGAAGTGGTGAGCGGGCGTTCCCTTATAGGTGGAACGATAGCTCACGTGATGACGGGCAGCCGCCTTTTGCAGCTGGCTTCGTTTTTGGCACACGCACATCGCGACTTTTTTAACGATTCGCGCCACATTTGCTCGCGTTACGCGCGGAGCTCTTGAAACAACCACCGTTGACGGTGCCGCTGACTTTCTCGCCGGATCTATCGCCACGAGTTTGAAATTTAAGCTCGCCGCTTCTCGACAGTCAACGTTGAACTCAGGGCTCAAGACCGGAGCGTAGCCGGTTTTCTGCACGCGCACCCGGTAGGTTCCCGACGGCATGCGCAGATACCGAACGGTTCCGTCCCCAGACGTATGCCAGAGGACGCTTTGATGCCCCATAAGGGCGACCGTTGCGTCTCGTAGCATGAGCCCACTGTTGGCGTTACTTACCGAAACGGCAACCTGGCCGTCTTCGGAACACGCCGGTGCACCTTGGAATGCAAGCTGTGCGACTCCCGATGAGTTGTCAAGCGAAGGAATAAGGTTTCCGCCGCCGCCGGAATTACCGCCGTCGCCGTTACCGCTGCCGCCGCTATTTCCCACGCCGGTCCCTGGAGGGGTAGCGTTCCCGCCACCCGGAAGGCCGCCGGTGCCGCCGGTTCCGGGCGCGCACCCCGAACCATTGATCGAGACGCAACCACCCGCGGTTATTCCGCCGCCATTCCCTGCAGCGGGAATTACGCCACTGCTGGTTCCGCCGTTATTCGCCATGCACGAAGCATTGACGGTGACGCACGCATTAGCGTCGACAAGTTGCGCCACTTGGGCATTAGCCAGAACGATCACATGCAGATCATCCAATGGTTGAAGCTGTACCGGTACATTTGCTGTTAAGCCCAACGCAGTGGTGTCTCCGCGTAAGTTAGTAATGTCGCCGTTCGGTAGACGTAACTGCAATTGCGCCGGCGAGATAGCCACCACCGTGGCAGGCGATGCTTTACATCCGGCGTTTATCGTGACGCATGCGTTGGCTCTGACGAGGTTCAACACGTTGGCACCCACCTTGATACGAGCCCGAACCGCATCCAACGGAGCAATAACGATAGGTACTCCAGCTGCCACATCGAGGCTTCGGATGTTTCCTAAAAACGTATTGATGTCGCCGTTCGGAAATCGGACTGAGAGTGCGGTCGGTGACACTGCCACCACACGTCCACTCAGCGCCCCCTGACAGCGAGCGTTGACCGTGACGCACGCATCGGCACTCAGAAGGCGGAGGATTTGCGCGCCTGCCCGCACTGTAAGGTGCGTTGAGTCCAGCGGCGTGATAACGATCGGCACGAGGGCCTTGACGCTCAACAAGTCAGGCCCCTGCGTGAGCAACGTCATGGTGTCGCCGTTCGCTAACTGAGCGATCATCTTTCTGCGGCTCATCGCGATAACCGTGGCCGCGGCGCCCGCTCGAATCGGACGACTTGAAAGCGCCGCGGATGTCAGTAGATCCAGCGTGCGCGCTGCCAAGAGGTTTTTGACGGTACGTCCGTCAGGTGAAATCAATGCGATCGTGCGGCCGCGCACCGATGCGAGAATGGACAGTAGGCCGGGATCGACGTTGAAAAACTGCACGTTGCTTCCGATGCGCAGCTTGAGCAGATTTCCGCTCAAGCCATCAACGCTTCCGACATAGACATCGGACAACGACGACAGTGGCGAAATCCGCAGAAGTGCCAGTCTTCCCGTTCGGCCGAAATCGTTCGAAGTTGAAACAACAGTGGCGCCAACGCGCAACCCTGCTTTTGCTATGCTCTCCAGGGGAAGTGTGATGGAACGCACTTCGCCATTGGGAGATACGAACGTCAGTAGGCCTGCATTTATAGCCGTGACCGTTCCCCGAACCGTATCGTTCTGTCCGACTATAGACGAAATATGAACCCCATCTACACTTCGTAGAAAGACGTTCTTGCCCACGAACGGGCGCAACGACGCGATCAGTTCGACATTTGCTTGCAGCTTTTTGGTGCTGCCGTCAGCCAGGCGCAGGATTACCGCGTCATCTGTCAGCGAGAGAATCTGACCGTCCAGGCGCTGGCGCAATTCCACCGCGACCTGCGCCGCAACGCTGAGATTGGCGGTCGCGCCGCCCAAGATTGAGCCGCTTGGAAATCCGCCTATGGACGATCCGAAACCTCCGTTCGAAATCGTGCCCAGTGGCCCGCTTAGCGGACCATTCATTCCGCCGAGCGACCCGCCAGCTGACCCTAAGGCACCTCCAACGCTGCCGGCCACACCGCCGACAGTTCCGCCGAGGCCCCCTGTGGCTCCACCGACCGCTCCGCCTAGGCCGCCGCCCACAGCTCCCCCGACGCCACCAACGACCCCACCCACGACGCCACCAACCCCACTGGGGACGGCGTCAGCCGCGATTGGATAGGTAAGTGCCGTCGCGAAGATTAAACCGAGTGCCGCGCGGGCACCTCGGCTCTTAAAATTGATGAACATGGCCGGAATCCTCTCCCTCAATATTAGAGCTTCTCGATAATAAGTTCGAGAAAATGCGTATGCATTGTTCCCGCAACGTCGTACATTAAGCGAAACGACGCGCTCACAGCAAAAAATTTACAACAACTTAATTAACACACGCGTTACATTCATCGAATCTGAGAAAGAGATGCCGTGAAAACCCGTCCGGATATTCGAAACGTCGCAATCATCGCACACGTCGATCACGGCAAAACGACGCTTGTCGATGCAATGCTCAAGCAAAGCGGCGTTTTTCGTGAGGGACAGCATGTCGACACGCGCGTACTCGATTCGAACCCCTTGGAACGCGAACGCGGTATCACAATTTTGGCCAAAAACACCGCGGTGCAGCATGGCGCGGCAAAGTTTAACATCGTCGATACCCCGGGCCACTCCGACTTTGGCGGTGAAGTTGAGCGAGTGTTGCAAATGGTACAAGGCGTACTGCTTTTAGTTGACGCCGCCGAGGGCGTGATGCCTCAAACGCGCTTCGTACTGCGCAAAGCGCTGGAACTCGATCTCCATTCTATCGTGGTCATCAATAAAATCGATAGAAAGGACGCGCGCGTGAAGGAAGTCGTTGATCAGGTGTTCGACCTTTTCATCGATCTGGGCGCAAACGACCAGCAGGCAGAGTTTGCGGTAGTCTACACGGACGCCAAAAAGGGCATTGCCAAAATCGATATGGCCGACGAAAGCGATTCGCTAGAGCCGCTCTTTGCGACGATGCTGCGCGGCATTCCTGAGGCTCCCGCAGAAGACGGCGCATTCCAGATGTTAATCAGTGCCATCGACCACAACAATTATGTGGGCCGCATTGGGATCGGCAGAGTCTTTAGAGGACACGGTCGCGTGAACGCGCCGCTTGCTAAAATTTCCAGAGATGGAACCGCTCAAACGGGATTGCGGCTAACGAAGCTGCTTTCATTCGCTGGCCTGGAACGCATTGAGATCGAGGATGCGGGCGCCGGCGACATTGTTTGCGTCTCGGGGATCGAGGGGATCAACATCGGCGATACGCTCGCCGATGCCGGTTGCCCCGAAGGGATCACTGCCGTCGCGGTAGACGAACCAACGGTTGCAATGTCTTTTAGCGTAAACACGTCGCCGTTTGCCGGCATGGACGGACGGTTTCTGACTTCAAGGCAGATTCGAGCGCGCCTCATGCGTGAACTGGAATCGAACGTTGCCTTGCGCGTGGCGGATACGGAAAGCGCCGATACGTTCGAGGTGCGCGGCCGCGGTGAGCTGCACTTATCGATCCTCATTGAAACAATGCGGCGGGAAGGTTACGAACTGGCGGTTTCCAAGCCGCAAGTTATCATCACCGAACGTGGCGGGCGCAAATATGAGCCGGTGGAATACGTGGTAATCGACGTAGCGGAAGAATATGCCGGCGCCGTCATCGAGTCGCTCGGCAAACGGCGAGCACAAATGTCGAACATGGTTTCGCTTGGAGAAACACAGCGTCTCGAATATACCATGCCCACGCGGGCAATTTTCGGGTTGCGTGGTGAGTTATTGACGCTCACTCGCGGCACTGCAGTCATGTCGCATACCTATTACGATCATCAACCGCTAGCCGGAGAGATTCCCGGCCGGTCGGTGGGGGCGCTCGTCGCCAGCGATACGGGAAGCACGACGGGCTACGCGTTGATGGGCCTGGAATCGCGCGGTCGATTTTTCATCGGGCCCGGCGTCGATGTCTATGAGGGGATGATCGTAGGACGGGCGGGCAACGAACACGACGTGTCCATCAATGTGGTCAAGGGCAAGAAATTGACCAACATGCGGGCAGCCGGAACCGACGAAAACGTTAAGCTTGCGCCTCCCGATGAGCTGAGCCTCGAAAGAGCTCTCGAGTTTATTGAAGATGACGAACTGGTCGAAGTTACCCCGAAGGCCATTCGCCTGCGCAAGCGTTTGCTCAATGAGACGCATCGCCTTCGGCAGCGAAAGCGGGAAGTAGCCAGTGCTTAACGGCGGGTCCAATCGAAATCAGTTCGGCCAAGACCTGCAAGTAGAATCCAAGGCGTTGGGCCGCGGATTCATGCAGTTTCTGTTGCGTGGAAACGTAGTCGATTTGGCGGTTGCCGTTGTGATCGGCGCCGCCGCGGGATCGGTGATCACTTCGTTCGTGCGCAACGTTTTCAGCCCGCTCATTGCAGCGATTTTCGGCACCAAGAGCAAAACGGCCGACGCGTTTTTCGTCGTCAACCACAGCAAGGTTATGTACGGTGAATTCCTAAACGCGTTCATTTCATTTTTGATCATCGCGATCGTCGTGTACTTCTTCGTGATAACGCCCACGAACAGACTGGTCTCAAGTTCTCATTTCAAGCCGCCCCCGGACCCTTCAACCCGCAAATGCCCTGACTGCTTGAGCGAAATCCCAATTGGTGCTAAGCGCTGCGCCTACTGCACGACCGAGGTCACACCGCTGGAAGTTGAAAACGTCAGTTCGCCGCGGAGATCGTCGTAGTCCACGAATACGCGCTGGCCGTCGTTCACGTCGCCGGCAAGGATTTTGCGACCGAGCGGCGTCTCCACTTCGCGCTGTATTGCCCGCTTCAGAGGCCGGGCGCCGTAATGCGGATCGTAACCGGTTTTCACCAAATGCCGTTTTGCCGCGGCGGAGAGGTCGAGTGTAATGTGCCGATCTGTCAGGCGGTTACGCAAGCGCTGCAGTTGAATGTCAATGATTTGCGCGAGCTGTTCTTCATCTAACGCGTGAAAGACGACGGTTTCATCTACGCGATTGAGGAATTCCGGTCGAAAATGCCGACGCAATTCGTCCAGTACCGTCGCTCGCATCACCGCATATTCAGCACCGCTCGGAGAACCGTGATAGTCCAGGATACGGTGGCTTCCGATATTGGACGTCATGATGACGATGGTGTTTTTGAAGTCGACGGTGTGCCCTTGGCCGTCGGTCAAACGCCCGTCTTCGAGAATCTGCAAGAACACGTTGAACACGTCGGGGTGCGCTTTTTCGACCTCATCAAACAAGATGACCGAAAAGGGCCGGCGCCGTACCGCTTCGGTGAGTTGGCCGCCCTCATCGAAACCGACGTATCCCGGAGGGGCGCCAAGGAGCCTCGCCACGGTATGCCTCTCCTGGTATTCGGACATGTCGATGCGCACCATCGCTCGCTCGTCATCGAATAAATATTCGGCCAGGGCACGCGCTAATTCGGTTTTTCCAACGCCGGTAGGTCCCAAAAAGATGAACGACCCAATCGGGCGGTTTGGGTCGGCAAGACCCGAACGCGAACGTACGACAGCCTCCGCTACTGCATCAACTGCTTCATCCTGTCCGATGACGCGTTTGTGCAGCTCTTCATCCAGGTGCAGCAGTTTTTGGATTTCGCCTTCCAGTAATTTCGAGACCGGAATCCCCGTCCACCGGCTCACTATGTCGGCGATGTCGTGTTCGTCGACCTCTTCCTTGCTCAGCCGGCCAACTCCGTCGCGAGATGACAACGCTTGCTCTTGCGCCCGCAGTTGCCGTTCGAGGTCGGCGAGCTTGCCGTAGCGCAACTCCGCTACGCGGTTGAGATCGTACTGCCGCTCGGCTTGCTCGACTTCGACGCGCGTGGCTTCGATTTGCTCGCGCAAGGCGCGGAGCTTCTGCGCAGCGTCTTTTTCGGCTTGCCATTGCGAGCGAAACTTTTCTGAATCGATGCGCAGGGTGCGGATTTCGTCTTCAAGTTTTTCCAGACGCCGTCCGCTTGCCGCATCGGATTCTTTGCGTAACGCCTCGCGTTCAATCTCCAGCTGCAGTAGGCGCCGCGAAAGTTCATCAAGTTCTTGCGGCATCGAATCTATCTCGGTGCGCAGCTTAGCGGCGGCCTCATCGACCAGGTCGATCGCCTTGTCCGGCAAAAAACGGTCGGCAATATAACGGTTGGATAGCGTCGCGGCGGCGACTAGGGCGGAGTCTTTGATTCGCACACCGTGGTGCGCTTCGTATTTCGCTTTGAGGCCGCGTAGGATCGAAATCGTGTCTTCGACGGTGGGCTGATCGACCATAACCGGCTGAAAACGACGTTCGAGCGCGGCATCTTTTTCGATGTACCGCCGATATTCATCGAGTGTCGTGGCACCGATCATGTGCAGTTCGCCCCGCGCAAGCATGGGCTTCAAAAGGTTGCCGGCATCCATCGAGCCTTCCGATTTGCCCGCTCCCACTACCGTGTGCAACTCGTCGAGAAACAAAAGAACCGCACCCTGAGAGCTTTGCACGTCTTTGAGCACCGCCTTAAGGCGCTCTTCGAATTCTCCGCGATATTTTGCTCCGGCGATCAGGGCGCCCATATCCAAGGCGACAATTCGCTTGTTCTTTAGGCCTTCGGGAACGTCGCCACGCACGATCCGCTGCGCCAATCCCTCCACGATCGCCGTCTTACCGACCCCCGGATCCCCGATAAGAACCGGATTGTTTTTGGTGCGCCGGGAAAGCACTTGGACGATTCGGCGGATCTCGTCATCTCGGCCGATGACCGGATCGAGTTTACCGCGCTCCGCCTCGGCTGTTAGATCGCGGCCGTAGCGTTCCAAGCTCTTGTAGGTGCCTTCAGGATTTTGCGTGGTCACGCGCTGATTTCCGCGCACCGCACGCAAGGCCGTTAACAGACGATCGCGTGATAGACCGGCATTCTTCAGTACCTGTCCGCCTGGTCCGGAACTGGCAACCAGCGCCAGAAGCAGGTGCTCGACCGAGACGTAATCATCTTGCAATGTTTTGGCTTCAGCGTCAGCTTGGGAAAGCAGCCGGGTGAGCTCCGAAGACACGTGCGCTTGCGATGAATCCGCATTCGGACCGGAGAGTCGCGGCAACTGGCCAATCGCTTCGTCCGTTTTTCGAATCAACGCAGAAACATCCACTCCCGCTTTGGCCAGTACGTCGTCGGCGATGCCCTTTTCTTGCTCGAGCATCGCGGCGAGCAAATGCTCCGGGGTGGTCTGCGTGTTGCGTTCGCTCAGCGCGCGTGTATAGGCCGCATTAAGCGCCTGCTGTACGTTTTCAGTCATGCGATCCACGTTCATAACTATCGCTACAACCCCCGAGAACTTGTTTGCGGTTTCAAGGGCGCCGAACGTCCGCGCAGCTTGCGCACATCCCCTGCCCGGACGGTCGCACCGGTGGCATCGAACCATTCCAGGAGCGGGACGGCGTACTTTCGCGACGTCCCGATGAGATCGCGAAATCGTGCCATACTGATTTCACCGTCCTTGCGTATGGTGGCTTCCAGTTTCGCTCGTATCTGCGCAAGCTGCGTTGCTGTGTAGAGCCCATCCCCAACCTTCACGAGAATGGCTTTGCCGATCAAGGTATCAAACGCTTGCGCCAGTCCGGTGATGCGCGAAGCTTCGATGCGCGTAACGACCTCCTGCAGCGAAGCGGGCAAGAACGGTGAGGCGGGATCTGCATGGAGCTCGCGTTCAAAAAAGGTACGCTGCTCAGCGGTAAAGCGCGGAACGTGATTCAAGGTAGCGTAATAGCCGGCTCGGTGCAGGATCTTGCCGTCCTCGCTTAGCACGCCAAGAATTCTCACCAAAAGGGATTCGGCAAGGTGTAACTTGCGAGCGAGTGCGAGAGACGTCGTGCCCAAGATCCATGGCGCGACTTCTTGCTGTGCGCTCAGCGCAACGATCGTGCGGCTCAATACCTCGGCGAGCGCACCCTTATCAATGTAGGCGACGGGCCTAGACAGCATCGTGGCTTCACCAGCGTTACAGAGTTCTTCGAGCGCTTCCATCACCATGGTTTCACGCAAGTTTACGCGTTCTACAATCTTGTCGCATGGAAGCGGAGTCGCACCACTTTCGCGAAGAACGGCAGCCACTCGTTGGGTGCTCGCAGCGCTTTGGGTGTCCGCGCGAGCGTGTGAGGGCACCGCCTCGTCGCCGATGACACCCCCGCCGAGCAGTGACTTGGGCGAGAGCCTGCGCACGACGAAACGTTGGCCGGCAAACGCAATCACGCGACGCCGCAAATGCACAGTTGCGGAAAATGAGGGTTCGGCGCTGGGTACATCGCTGCAGACCAGCGTTCCCAAAACTTCGGCAGAACCGAGATGCATTCTGATCGGAGTGCGTCGACGCAACATCGCCGGCGCTCCGGGCAATGGCGTAAAGAGTACCGAAAGCTGTTGTCCGCTTTTCAATTGCGGACTCGCGAGCGTTTCACCCCGCGAGATTTCACTGACATCGACGCTTGGAATATTTACGGCAACCCGTGAGCCACCCGACACTCGCTCTTTTTTCCCGTTGAAAACTTGCAGGCCACGCACGCGCACAGTTCGGCCACTAGGAGCGAGCGCCAATTGATCACCCGTTTGGATGCTCCCTTGCATCAACGTGCCCGTTACGATCGTGCCATGTCCCGGTAGCGCGAAGACGCGATCGATCGGCAAATACGCGAGGGCGTCTTCGTCCCTGGGCGGAAGCCGGCGCAGTTCTTCTGCAATGCAGCCGCGCAGCCGCTCGATGTTCGTTCCCGCATGAACCGACACGGGGATCAGCGGCGCGCCGCGCGCCATCGAGTCTCGCAATTGCTCCTCGACCAATTCCTGGGCAAATTCCAGGTCGTCGCTTTGCAGCAAATCTGCTTTCGTCAATACGACGATCACCCGTTGCACGTTGAGGTATTGCACGATTGCGAGGTGCTCGAAGGTTTGGGGACGCGGGCCCTCGTTAGCGGCGATGACCAACAGCAATAACTCCATTCCGGCAGCACCGGCGAGCATGTTGTGCAAAAAACGTGCGTGACCGGGAACGTCGATGATGCCGGCTTCCAAGCCGTCAGCGTACTTGAGATGAGCGAATCCCAAATCTAAGGTCATTCCCCGTAGCTGTTCTTCGAGCCACCGGTCGGGATTGGTACCGGTAAGCGCGCGAACAAGGGTTGATTTGCCATGATCCACGTGCCCGGCCGTTCCAATGATGTGCACCGCGATAGGTTACACGAGCCGGCAGAGCATCTGCTGCACTTCCACGTCCAGCGACGGTTCGACGGTCCGCAAGTCGAAAATGCAACGATCCTCATGAATGCGCACGACGACCGGCGTGGGCAGAGAGCGCAGCCTTGCCGCCAAATCCACCGCGGCGGTTCCGGGCAGGGCAAGCGCCAAGCCGCGCGACGGGATCTGCGCAATGGGCAACGTACCCCCGCCGGTGTACGCCTGCGTAGCCTCGACCGTCACGCCGACACCGCCTCGCTCTAAGACGCATTTGTACGAGCGCGCTCGTGCGTCTAGTTCATCCAACGTGGCTGCGAGCATGCGGTAGAGGGGAATTTGCAGTATCCCGCTAGGCGTATTGTACGATTGCATCGTTGCACCAAGCGCCGCCAGGGTCATTTTGCCGACACGTAAAGCGCGCAGTAACGGATTGCTGCGCAAGCGCGCCACGTACGCCCCGGTTCCGACAATGATTCCCGCTTGTGGTGCGCCTAGCAACTTATCGCCTGAAAACGCGATCAAATCAATTCCATCGGCGACGGCTTCCTGCACCGTTCTTTCATGGGGCAGACCGAAGCGCGCAAGGTCGATCAGTGCACCGCTCCCCAGGTCTTCGAAGGTGGGGAGGCCAACGCGTTTCCCGAGCGCCGCGAGTTCCGCGGCACAGACATCCTGTACGAATCCTTGCATGCGGTAATTCGACGGGTGCGTGCGCAGCAACAGGGCAGTTCGGACGCTCAACGCAGCCTCGAAGTCCCGCAGATACACCTTGTTGGTCGTTCCAACTTCCACCAACGCAACGCCGCTTCGCTGCATCACCTCGGGGAGTCGGAACCCTCCACCGATTTCAACCAGCTGGTTTCGCGAAACGACCACCTCGCGGCCGCGCGCAAACGTATCCAAAACCAATACAACCGCGGCGGCGCAATTGTTTACCAGCAGCGCGTCCTGCGCACCCGTGAGGTCGCAAATCAGTTGGCTGACGCGCGCGTAGCGCGAGTCCCGCACACCGCAGATTAAGTCGTACTCAAGATTGGAGTATGTGCCGCCGATTTGGCGCGTCGCCGCCAAAGCGGCTTCCGAGAGCGGCGCGCGTCCGAGATTCGTATGAAGCAGTATGCCCGTGGCGTTTACGAGCGGTACTAAGTTGCCGGCTTGAGCCTGCGTGAGTTTTTGGGTGACTCGATCGACCAGGACCGTAAAAGACTCTGCCTGCCGATCTTTTCTGGAGCGCACTGCGTGCAGCACCTCATTGATCGCTCGCTTGACAGCAACGTGTCCCAAGAGGGCTTCAAATCCGGCAATCCGCGGTTCGCCAAGGAAACGATGCACGGCCGGAAGACCGCGCGTCGCTTGGGTAGAATTACGCGGCCGCGAGATGTTTGGCGAGCATCGAATTGATCGCTTGTTCTGAAACATAGCCCACGATTCGGTCGATCGCTTTGCCGCCTTTAAACAGAATTAGACAGGGAATACCTGAGACTTGGTACTGGCCGGCGAGACTGGGGTTATCGTCGGTATTGAGCTTCATGAACTTAGCGCGGCCCGCATGGGCGCCGGCAACTTTCTCGACAATGGGCGCGAGCATTTTGCACGGGCCACACCACGGGGCCCAAAAGTCGACCAGCACCGGCTGATCGCTCGCCAGTACGGACTGGCTAAAATCCTGTTGCGATACTTCGGGTAGAGAACTCACGATTGGACTCCTGTTGGGAATTCGGCCTGCTGGGCTTCGCCGGTAATTTCCGTTAACTGCTTGGACTGTTTGCCCAAATTTGTAATTGCTATCACTTCATCGCCGGGAGCCAAACGTTGCAGACGAACCCCCTTGGTGGACCGCCCGGTCTTGCGTATCTGCGAAACATTGAGGCGAATTACCTGGTTTGCCGACGTGATCATCAAAATCTGATCGTCGGGCTGCACCAAAATCTGGTCGACGACGTGACCGATGTCTTTTTCCTTCGCGAAGGCCTTGACGCCCTTCCCGCCGCGGGAGGTGTGGCGATAGTCGGCGATTGGAGTGCGCTTTCCGAAGGCGTGAGAAGTTACGATCAACACCTCCGTTCGCTCGTCCTCCAAGACGTCCATCGCCACGATGCAATCGCTTCGATCGACCGTCATCGCCCGGACACCGCGAGCATTCCGGCCCATCGGACGAACGTTCTTTTCATTAAAATGCACGGCCATCCCAATTTTGGTGGCGAGGATGATGTCGCGCGTCCCATCCGAAAGGTCGACGGCCAGCAATTCGTCGTTTTCATCCAGATTGATGGCATTGAGGCCATTGCGACGAACGTTGGAAAATTCACTGAGCGAGGTTTTCTTTATGACGCCGCGCTTGGTGATCATCACCAAATAGTTTTCGCCCTGAAAGTTGCGGATGGGAAAGACTGCCGTGACGAATTCTCCCGGCGGCAGCGTCAACAGATTGACCAACGCGGTACCGCGCGCTTGACGCGACGTATCGGGAATTTCATAGGCCCGCAGCCGGTACGCGCGACCTTTGTTGGTGAAGAACAAGATGTGCTGGTGCGTCGTGGTCATGAAAAAGTTGCTTACGACGTCTTCACGTTTTAAGTTAGCAATTCCGACTACGCCGCGCCCACCGCGATTTTGCGCCCGGAAGGTATCGAGTGAAACGCGCTTTATATAGCCGCCGACCGTGGAAGTCACAACGACCGCGCTATCCGGAATAAGGGCTTCAACCGAAAACTCGCCTTCCGCCGGAACGATTTGCGTGCGCCGCTCGTCTCCAAAGCGCTTCTTCAAGTCCAGAGCTTCGGTTCTTACGATTGCTGCAATTCGGCGCGGGCTTGCAAGGATGTCTTGCAGTTCTGCAATCGTCTTTAAAAGCGCCTCGTATTCGTCTTCAATTTTTTTCCGTTCCAAGCCGGTAAGCGAGCGCAAGCGCATGTCCACGATCGCGTTTGCCTGAATCTCAGAAAGTTTGTACCGGGCCATGAGGCCTTGGCGCGCTTGGTCCGGTGTATCGCTGGCGCGAATGAGTTTAATGATGGCATCGATGTGGTCAAGCGCAAGCCGGTACCCTTCGAGTAAATGGGCGCGCTCTTCAGCCTTGCGCAGATCGTATCGGGTACGGCGCGTGATGACGTTCTTGCGGTGCTCGATATAATGCTCGAGCAACTCTTTGAGCGAGAGCACACGCGGCTCGAGGACCACGCGTTGCGCGAAGGCCG